>JAKORQ010000056.1 GCA_029777755.1 Planctomycetota bacterium | reverse complement strand
TCGCGGTAAAGATGATTCTCGATGCGATGACCGACGCCCTGTCGCGGGGTGATCGCATCGAGATCCGCGGTTTTGGCAGTTTTGCCCTTAATTACCGTCCGCCCCGCGTGGGGCGCAATCCGAAGTCCGGCGAAAAGGTGCAGGTACCCGAGAAGTACGTCCCTCACTTCAAGGCCGGCAAGGAGTTGCGGGAGCGTGTCGATATGATGGGCTGAGTCCCGTCAGGCCGCAGCATCCCGGTGGCCATTGGCTAGATACAGAAGGCGGCGCAGGCCGCCTTCTTTTTTTTGTTCACGTCAGGGATAATTTCGGGCATGCGCCTGCTCATCTGGATCTTCCGGCTGTTCCTGTTCCTGCTCCTCTTCGGGTTTGCAGTGAAGAATGACGACGTGGTCGTCCTGCGGTTCTTCTTCGGCACCCAGTGGCATGTGCCCCTGGTGCTGGTGATCCTGCTGTTCGTCGTCCTCGGCGTGCTGATCGGCGTGACCGCGACGGTCGCCACGCTTTACCGGCAGCATCGCGAGATCGGCCATCTCCGCGAGGAGAAGGGGCGTGCCGCGCCCTCCGAGACGCGCAGCCAGTTGCCCCTGGCCCACGGCCCCGATCTGCCGGAGACCTACTGACTCCATGGAATTCGAACTCTGGTGGCTGCTGGCGTTTCCGCTGTTCTTCGTGCTCGGCTGGCTGGCCGCCCGCATCGACATCAAGCACGTGGTGAAGGAGTCGCGGGCGCTGCCGCGAACCTATCTGACCGGCCTCAATTTCCTGCTCAACGAACAGCCCGACAAGGCCATCGACGCCTTCATCGAGGCGGTCAAGATCGACAACCAGACTGTCGAGCTGCATTTCGCGCTGGGCAGCCTGTTCCGCCGTCGGGGTGAGACCGACCGGGCGATCCGGATGCACCAGAATCTCATCGATCGCGAGGACCTCTCCGACGAGCAGCGCCAGCATGCGCTCTCCGAGCTGGGCCTGGATTTTCTCAAGGCAGGCCTGCTCGATCGGGCCGAGGCCGTGTTCGTCAAGCTGCGCGGGACCCGCTTCAACGATTTCGCCCTCAACAATCTCCTCGACATCTACCAGCAGGAGAAGGACTGGAAGAAGGCCATCGAGATCGCCGAAGTCCTGCCGCACCACGAGGGGGTGCTGTGGGAAAAGGAGGTCGCCAACTTCCACTGTGAGCTGGCGGCAGCGGCGATGGCCAATTCCCGCTTCGACGAAGCCATGGAGAGCCTCGGCCGGGCGCTTGAGCTGA
>JAKORQ010000055.1 GCA_029777755.1 Planctomycetota bacterium | reverse complement strand
GAGCAACAGGCCGATCACCCGTCGCCGGCGGAGTTTATTCATGGCGAACAACACGCTTGATCTCCTATCCATGTCGCAGCAACGAAACCAGACGCACCTTCGCGACGATCAGCATAAGGACACACAGGCAGCCAGTGAGAATCAGGTGATGCGAGCGCAGCGTCGCGATCTCCATGCTTGAGTCGGGCAGCAGGTTCATCGACATCACCATGGGGCTGATCATCGCCACCCACCTGGCGCTGGCCATTGATACCAGTTGCGCCTCGCCGGCCCACCAGACCAGCATCGGCCCAATAACGATGATGGAGGCAATCAGGTAGGCCGACACGGTGGCGCGGGCGCTGTTGGCCGCCCACGCGGATGCGGTCAGCCCGAGAATGCACATCGCCAGTACCGCCAGCAGCACCACCGGGGCGATCTGGAGCAGGTACGGCACATACTTGGGATCGATGAACGCCAGCGCCCCATATGCGGGCATCAGCGCGATCATCGGCAGGATGGCCGGCACAAACGCGGGGATCAGCTTGCCCCAGAAGATCTTGTTGGCCGACAGCGGCGTCAGGCGCAGCAGTTCAAACGTTCCATTCTCAATCTCGCTGGAGATGGCGCCGGTCGCCAGCGAAGGCACCACCAGCGTGACCAGTGCCACCTGCAGTGCGATCAGCACCTGCACCACGTAGTGCAGCAGGTCGGCATGCTCGGTTCCGCCATACAGCGCCATCACCGCCAGCGCCAGCGACAGGAACAGCGAGACATAGAAGATTCGGATCATCCAGCTTCCGCTGCGCAGGTTGCTGGAGCGGCGTTCCTTGCCGATCACCGGGTTGCCCCGGCCCAGCGGCTTTCGCTGGGCTGAAGGGTCGATCAGGAACATCAGCCGCCGGCCAATGGATCGTTTGGTGGCAGTGCCGCTCTTGGGCGCGCCATACCCCTCCATCGTCGAGGGAGCCTTGCGAAGCTTTATGGCGATCAGCGCCAGCGAACCGATGGAGATGGCGATGGCCAGCGGGATGAACACCGACCAAAGCGGCGCCATGCCGCGATCGATCCCGCCAAACTCGTTCAGCCGCGGCTTGAGCACCGACAGCGCCGCCGCCACCGGCGAGAGTCCGCGGATGTAGTGCAGGATGGCGGCCGTTTCGCCCGTGGCGCCTTCCAGCATGATGGCCGCCGGCACCAGCACGCCGCCGCAGGTGATCAGTATCGTGAGGTAGGCAATCACCAGCGCGGTGGAGCCCTGGCGGCACATCGCCGAGATCCCCAGCGAAACGATCGTCATGTAGAACGCCGCGACGGTCAGCACTGCGTAAGACAGGCCCAACTGCCCGGCACTCAGCTCACCGCGCCAAGCCAATAGCGCCACGAATGGCAGGCCGGATATCAGCAGGAGCAGCGGATAGGCGATCGCCAGACCGATCTTGCCTGTCACGATCTGCAGGGCAGACAAGCGCGATGCGTACAGCATCTCCAACGTCCCGGCCTCACGCTCGCTGGTGATGGCGACAGCCGCAATGCCCGGCACCAGCAGTACCAGCAGCACCAGCTGCCCCAGCACCAGCGACATCATCAGGCTGTCAGCCACCGCGCCGCTCTCGGATCCGCCGGCGATCTGCACCGTCCCGGCGATGACACCACCCTGTGGCCACGTACCCAGCACGACCAGCGCGAGCACCGCCACGAAACAGATCTGGATGGCCGCCACGCGCTTCAGTCGAAGCAGGCCGAGGATGTCCTTTTGCAGAACTGGATTCATTGCACACTCACTTGGTCAGGCTCATGAACACATCCTCGAGGTCCGCCGGTACCTCGGCGAACTCCGCGATCTCCACACCGCTTTTGAGCAGCATCTGCAGCGCCTCGGCGAGCTGGTGCTCATCGGCCTGCACTTCAAAGCGCAACTTGCCTTCTTCCGAGCCTTCCGCGACCGGTTCCCACTCGCCGGGGGCGTTCTTGAGGATGGCCGGCACCTTCTCGCCGCCGGAGACGGCATTTATCTGGATGAGCCGCCTCTCGCGGATCTTGCGCATGATCTCCTGCACCGGTCCGCATGCCACGAGCTTGCCGCTCTTGAGGATGCCCACCGTGTCGCACACATCGCCCAGCTCGGGCAGTATGTGGCTGGAGACCAGCACCGCCTTGCCCATGTCCGCCAGGTCGCGCAGCAGTTGCCGCATCTGGATACGGGCGCGGGGGTCGATGGTGGCCGCCGGCTCGTCGAGGATCAGCACCTGGGGATCATGCAGCAGAGTCTTGGCGATGCCGACTCGCTGCTTCATGCCGCGGGAAAGCTCGCCCATCAGCTTGTCGCGGAACTGCATGCAGTTGGCGATGGTCAGGCACTGGTCGATGCGCTCGGGGCGCTGCTTTACCGGGATCCGGTAGGCGGCCGCGAAGAAGTCCAGGTACTCCCAGACCCGCAGCGAGGGATACACGCCGAAGTTGTCCGGCAGATACCCCACCATCTGCTTGATCAGGTCCTTGTTGCCCGTAACGTCCTTGCCGTTGATCACGGCCTTGCCGGAACTGGGGTCAAGCAGCCCGCAGAGGATGCGGAAGGTCGTCGTCTTACCGGCGCCGTTAGGCCCGATGTAGCCAAACACTTCGCCGCGCCTGACCTGCAGAGTGAGGTTGTCCAGCGCCACAAAATCGCCGTATCGCTTGGTCAGTGACTCCGTCTGGAGAATCACTTCGCCCTTGGATGTGCTACCCATATTCGTGCTCATGGTTGTGTACTGCCCCGCGTTACATCGCCTTCCAGGTCGACGAGAACCTGCCCGAACCTCCACTGCGGCTCAACGCCCATGCTCCCGCCTGAACCGCTGGGCTGCACGCTCAGACGCAGCCACACGCGACCCTGCTGATCGAAGTCCTCAGGAGTGCATTCAAACTCGACGGTGTGCATGCCCACCGGGCGATCCCAGTCGGCGATCATGTCGCCGCTTGGATTGCCGCGCGAGGTGGGCGCCTTGCCTCCCGTGCACTGCCCCCTGCGAATCTGGAGACGATGCTGCGGCATCTCCAGGCTCATGGACAGCTTCACGCGGGAAGGCTTAAGCAGCCCGACTTCACTGGGATACTGGACCGCCACCACCCAATCGCCCGGCAGCGATGTC
>JAKORQ010000532.1 GCA_029777755.1 Planctomycetota bacterium | reverse complement strand
CTTCAGCAGATCCTGATGGACGATGACCAGTGGCTGCCGGGCCTGGCGCGAGATATTTCTGAGATGACCCGCGCTGCCAGCATCAGTGGGCAGGGGAATGTGGAGGCGTTGCGCGACGGGTATGATCGCCCGATCGGGGAGAATGAGCATGCCTGGAAGGGTGCGCTGGGAGAAGGGGTACAGTTTGAGCTTCCTTCGCCGCGCACCATCGGCGGGCTGAGGATCGTCTTCGACAGTGACCTGAATCAGCACAAGCGCATGCCATGCCGCGTCCCTCTCAAGGGCAACCTCTGCCAGGTGCCTGCCAGCATGGTTCGCCGCTACCGCATCGAGGCTCGCAACGAGGATGGAAGCTGGACGACCATCTTCCGCGATGAGCAGAACTATCAGCGTCTGGTGAGGGTTCCTCTCAATGTCAGGACCAGCGCACTGCGACTGGTTCCCGAGGAAACCTGGGGAGCTTCCGAGGCGCGCATCTTCAGCATAGACCTGCTGGAACAGGCGCCGACGCCGGTATCACGGGTTCCCGAGGGTGAGAGATGGCCTGAGGTGGTGGCAAGGATCCCGGCCGCCGACCTGGCAGCCCCGGAGTCTGGCCTGGAGGCAACCGAAGGTCGCCGAGTAGGAGCATAGATGATGACCGCACGTGAACGGCTCTTTGCCGTCCTGCAGGGAAAGCCGGTTGATATGCTGCCGGTGTGGCTGCTGTTTCCGTATCACCGCACCAGCTATTACGTCGATGTGCGCACCAATCCCTGCTATGTCCCGATCTTCGAGAAGAGCAAGCAGTGCGCCATCATGCTCAACCGTCGAAATCCGCACTCGCCGCTGTTTTCTCCAGAGGTGACAAGCGAGACGGTGGAGACTGAGGAGGATGGATGGCGGGTGCGGCGCTGGACACTCAGCTACTGCGGCAGGACGCTGACTAGTGAGTCGCGGCGAAAGGGCGACAGGCACATCTCCAAGCCTCTGCTCACCAGCGAGGAGGATCTGGATGTGCTGCTCACCTTCCCGATCAACGATGACCGTGGCCTGATCACCGAGCAGTTGCGCGAGCAGGGGACCAGGTACGAGCAGGAAAAGAGCGAGTTCCCGCTCGACTATGGCGCCATGATGCTCGATTTGGGTGAGCCAATCGGATTTCTCTATGGCAATAGCGACTTACAGGAGTTCGCCATGTGGTCGCTCGCCTGCAGCGACAAGGTGGTGCAGTTCCTAGACAAGGCCATGGAGCATTACCGCCTGGTGTATCAGCACTGCCTGGAGCGCAACTGGGCCGACGTCTATTTCATGGTGGGCAGCGAGCTGGCTTCGCCGCCGATGGTAAGTCGCGACACCTTCCAGAAATGGATCGTGCCGTACGCCAGGGAACTGATCGACATGATCCACGCCCACGGCTGTTACGTGATCCAGCATTACCACGGGCAGATCAAGCTGATCCTGGAGGACTTCCTCTACATGGGCGCCGATGCCGTGCACACAGTAGAGGCGCCGCCCACGGGCAACTGCACCCTCAGCGAGGCCTGCGCGGTGTGGAAGGACAGGATCACCATCATCGGCAATATCCAGTACGACCTGTTCCGCTCGCTCACGCCGGATCAGATGCGGCAGGAGGTTCGCAACGTGGTCGCTGAGATCCAGGCGAATCCCCGTTCGCGCCTGATCCTCTCGCCAACGGCCGGTCCGTACGAGGAGGAGATCTCGCCGCGCATGATCGAGAACTACCTCGCCTTCCTCGACGAGGCGTCGAAGATCCGGATGTAGGAAGATCGCGTCAGCCTTAGATGCAGGGCATCACGGTGCCGCCGCTGACGGCGATATACTGGCCGGTGACGAATGACGCCAGGTCGGATGCCAGAAATGCCACCATGTTGGCGATATCCTGATCCTCGCCGCGCCGGCGCAGCGGTACGCTGGCTTCGTACTCAGGCTCGCTGATCTTGCCCGATTTGCGGATGCGATCGGAGATCGTCCACCCCGGGGCCACCTGGTTGACCGTGATCTGATGCTCGCCTACTTCCCTGGCTAGCACCCGCAGAACGCCGTCCATCCCGCGCTTCCCGGAGACGTACGCAGAGTAGGTTGCGTAATTTTGCATCGCGCATTCGGTGTTGAGCGCGATCACCCGGCCACGCTTCTTGCGTATCATGCCCGGGACAAATGCCCTCGCCATCAGCACATTCTGCATGACGCAGGAACGGAACTGCGTCTCGTAATCGTGCAGCGGCTGTTCCAGTACGCTCTTCCATGGGTGGCACTGGATAACAGCGTTGGTGACAATGATGTCGGCGTCGCCAAGCTCGGCTTGGACCTTGTCGCGAAGGGCATTCACCGAGCTTTCATCGGTAACATCCAGTTGGGCCACCATGGCGCGTACACCTTGCTTGCGGGCGTACTCGGCAACCTGGTCGGCGTTCTCGCGTGCGTTGTAATAGCAGATCGCCAGGTCTGCGCCGCAATCGGCCAGCGTACGGGCAATAACTCTACCCAACTCGCCGCTGGCCCCGGTGACAACGGCGATTCTCTTGCTGAGATCAATCTTAAGCATGCAGAACTGTATGCACCTAGACCGCAGTCTGGGCATGCTCCTCGGAGGCGACCTCGCCCTGGGCGGCCTGCTCCCTCGCAGGGAGCATCTCCGCGAGCGTGGCATCCTTGAGGAACTGGTTATAGACCGAGGAGAGCTCGGCAAACTTGGCGTAAACTGCCGAAGGCAGATCGGCCATGTCTCCCGCCGGCCCTTCACTCAAGTCGCGAGGGATTGCCTCGATGGCAACCAGGATTTCATGCAGCGTGATCTTCTCGGGTGCCCGGGCGATGCGGAAACCGCCATGCAGTCCCTTCTGAGAGTCGAGGATGCGCGCATGAGCCAGCTTCTGCAGCGTCTTGCCCAGGTAGTTGGTCGGTACCTGGATCTTCTGCGCAATCTCGCGGGCCTGGTAATAGGCGCCATCTTCCTGTTCCGAAAGGTAGATCAGGGCACGGATCGCATATTTGGCTGTTTGCGTCAGCATAGGAATCTCCCAAAGATGTCCGATTCTAATATAACCACTAACTAACCATTTGCGACCGGCAAAACTGCGCAAAAAATCATGCAGAGACTGCACTGGGGCCAGGAAGCAGCCAAATATGAGGTAAATCCTGTAATATCAGGACATTAGGCTCTCAAGCTCGTCCACCATCTCCGCGAAGCGGCTCATTGCCGCATTCACTGGAGCTGGCTTTGACATGTCCACTCCGGCATCCTTGAGCAGTTCCAGGGGGAACTTGGAACAGCCGCCCTTGAGAAAATTCAGGTAGTCATCCAACTCGCGCCGGCCGCCATTGAGTACCCGTTGCGAAAGGGCGATGGCGGCCGACAGGCCAGTGGCATACTTGTACACATAAAACGCCCGATAGAAGTGCGGTATCCGCAAACACTCCAGTTCAAGCTGAGGATCGATCACAAAGTCCGGCCCGAAGTAGGCATCCAGCAGCTTGCGATACTCAGACCTCAGCAGATCGACTGTCAGCGGCTCACCTTTCTCCACCAGTTCATGTGTTGTGCGCTCAAACTCGGCGAACATGGTCTGGCGGATGATGGTGGTGCGGATTTCGTCTATCGCGTGGTTAAGCAGGTACGCGCGTTCCTTCCTGGCCTTCGTCTTCTGCAGCAGGTGATTCAGAAGTAGTTGCTCGTTGAAG
>JAKORQ010000054.1 GCA_029777755.1 Planctomycetota bacterium | reverse complement strand
GCCAAATTTGGCCGTGCCGCACCTGGCCGGCTCATCATCAATCACCGGCTTGCCATACTTCCCCAGAAGCGATGAGATCTCGCGAGGCGCGATCTCCCACGTCCGGCCACTCCCCTGCCGGCTGGTGTGCGGCGTGAGATAGTCCATCGTCAGGTTGTGCTGCTCATCGCCGAGCACGCCTGCCCAGCCGGGAGAGTTGCTGACCAGCCTCTTCTGGTCGGCCGCCTTGATCGCCTTGGCAAGCTCCACGGCGCGATAGTCATGCTCGTTCCAGACCTGCAGAAGCACATTGCGATAGGGGCGAAGCTCGACCGCCAGATTGGTCGCCGCCCTGGTGTATGCCTCGTCTGCGAGCCGGATTCCCTCGTCCCAGCTTTCCCGGGCAAACATGGCCAGCTCGATCACCATGCCCGCCGCATCGGCGTCGGCCGCGATCTCCTTGAGACGGGCCAACGGTACCTCATTGAGACTGCCATCCTGCTTGTACAGGGTCGTGGCGGGAGTCGAATCGACGAAGCCACGCGGGCAATCCCACTGCCCCCACAATCTCAGGGCGTTTATCCCGTAGCGCTTGAACTTCTCCAGCCACCCTCGCCGCGCCGACGAGCTGGCGTTGAAGCTGGGGTTGTAGATGGCGTTGAAGAAACTGACGCCGATGTACTCAAAATACTCGCCGTCGCGCATGAACGACGTGCCCTGGATGTTTATTTCAGCCAAGTGATCTCCTGTTGATGATAATGGTAGAGGACGAAAGCAGCGCTTCAATCCCTTTCGCCAGCGAGATTTGCGCTAAATAAGGATCACATGGCCGACGCCGCGCCGCCATGGAGCGAAATGGCCTGATCATCCCCGGAGAGCAGCTCACCGACTTTGCCGAAATAAGCGGCTGTCAGGCAATCGGCCCAGTATTCCAGCACCGCGAGCATCTCTCCACGGGCCAACGAGTCAGTGAGTACCAGGGCGCGCAGCGGCCGCTGCGTCTGCTTTCGGATCAGCTCAAATCCGTTTCCGCGTGACCTGGCCGACTGCACAGTCTGTTGCACGGCATCGATGGCCGCCTGCTCGGAGGAAGGGAAACGCCCATCGAGCATGAGGCCAACGGCCACCACCGCGCCCCCGGCACGGTAATAGGCAACCCCCGCCCCCTGAAAGACCGCCTGCCACTCCATCACGAGCTCAAGGTCAGATACCTTCCCCAGCGGCACATTCTGGAGACTGGCGGGAGAATCAGACAGCAAACTCTGCAACCAGCGCAAATGCGTTGCCGACAGGCCGGATGGTTCATTCCTGACCCCATCGACCAATGCTGGCGCATCTGCCTGTGCTATCATTCTGCTGAACATCAGGCTCCGCTTTCAGCTGATCCCAAGGGCCCTCTTCCAGCAATAATGCAGATATTTATCTTCGCGCATCCATGCGCGTACAGCAATAGGTGATTCCCCGAAATTCACGGCGGCGGAGGATATAGGTTCGTCGATGCGCGGTGAAACGAAACGCTGTCAGCGACTTTGCCTCACATGCCAGCAGACCCCGGCCAGGTCGATGATGTGAATTTCCCTGCCCCACGGGAACTCAGTGGGCGGCCGGAGCTTAACCCCCGCGAATCTGCCCGGCAGATCCTTGGCCTCAAGGTATGACCAATACAAGTCCAGGTGTTTCACCTCGAAGTTGATCATCTGGTTCTTCTGCCATTCGAACACTTCGATTCGCTGGAGGATGAAATAGGCTCCCCCATAACGCAACCCTGCGACTCCATCCTGCTCCCACTGCTTCTTGAAACCCAGTTCGGCGAAGAACGCCAGTGCCATCCCATAGTCCGATCCGGATGGCACAAACGGATACAACGTCGTCGCTTCAGTCATTCGCCAGCATCCAACAAGAAAGGACAACCCCCGGCCGTGCGATAACGATAGGTTGCTTCGCCAGATGGCGACACACATATCTGAAGATGGGACACTCTCCAACCTCCCCTTCTCACCACGAAGAAAACTAAGCGAAGAAGCAAGACGAGGGGTCAAGAGAGTGTCTCCGCGTTCCCCTTCCAACTACGAATCTTCCACACATGCGTGTCGTTATCTCGCTTACACGAGATGTAGCTGCGCCATACACTTGTGGCATGCGACTGGCCTTTTCTACCAATGCATTTACGCGCTATCCGCTGTCCTATGCGCTGCAGCGCATCAGAGCCGCCGGGTATGAAGGCGTCGAGATACTGGCGGACATCCCCCACGCCTATCCCGGGACGCTCAATTCATCCCTGATCCTTGAGGCCGCCCGCGAAGTTGAGCGGCTGCGTCTCCAGGTGAGCAACATCAACGCCAACTGCACATTTGGGTTTTTCCGCGACCCGCCGCCGGAGGCTTTCTTTGAGCCCAGCCTAATAAGCCCCAATCCACGCTGGCGTGATGACCGCATCCGCATGATCGGCAAGGCGATGGAACTGGCAAAGGCGGTCGGGGCAGATTGCGTTTCCATCACCTCGGGCAAAATGCTGGGCAGCATCTCACCGACGATGGCCGATCGTCTGCTGAACGAGAATCTGAAGCGCGTGCTGGACCTGGCCGACAAGTGGGAAATGAAGGTAGGCATCGAGTGCGAGCCGGGGCTGTTCATTGAGTACGCGGAGGAATTGCGCGCCTGGATCGATCGCATCGGCCATCCGCTGCTGGGGGCCAACCTGGATATCGGCCACAGCCAGGTATTGGGTGAAGACATTCCCTCGGCCATTCGCCTGCTGGCCGACCGGATCTGGAACCTGCATGTTGAGGACATTCCCGGGCGCAAGCATTACCACCTGATTCCCGGCGAAGGCACCATGGACTGGGCCACTGTCGGAAACGTGCTTAAGGAGATCGGCTACAATCGCTGGATCACGGTTGAGCTATATACTCAGACCGAACGGCCGGACGAGGCGGCGGTTAAGTCGCGCGAGTTCCTGCGGGCACGCATGTTCGAGGAAGACTGATTGGCTCGCGAAATCGCTGTCACCATGCCCGGCGATATTTGGTGTGTATACGGTCTTGAGGTAGTCTCTTGAGCAATGCGTAACCACTACGACCAATCCGACGTTCAGTACATCCTGAATGAGCTGGCGGCCAAGGTCGCGGCCGCCTTCGACCCCAACCAGCCGCTGAATATCATCGGCATCCGCACGAGAGGCGAAACGATTGCGCAACGCCTTACAACTTTGCTGAAATCGCGAGGGTTCAAGAACATTGGGCGTGGAGTGCTGGATGTGACGCTGTATCGGGATGATCTATCGGAGATTGGCCCTGCCCCTCTGGCTGGGCCTACCGAGATCTCGGTACCGCTGGATGGCATTCCGCTGCTGCTGGTGGATGACGTACTGTTTACGGGTAGGTCGGTAAGGTCAGCGCTGGATGCGCTGGTGGACTTCGGGCGGCCGGCTGTGATCCGCCTGGCGGTCCTGGTTGACCGCGGCGGACGAGAGTTGCCGATCGCGGCCGACTACGTTGGTATCACGCTTCCGCATGTCCCCAGAGATGCGCGGGTTAACGTACACCTGGTCGAGACTGATGGAATAGACGAGATCGTCGTCGAACCGAAAGAGGCCAGGTAAAGGAAGGATCAGGCAAGAACGTTTATGTCGCCAGGGCACGGTCATAAAAGCGGATTCAAGTGGACGCGCAAACACCTGCTGGGATTGCAGGACCTGTCGGCCGAGGAGATCGAGCATGTAATGACCACGGCCGACTCCTTCAAGGAAGTCTCGACGCGATCGGTCAAGAAGGTCCCGGCTCTGCGCGGGCGGGTGCTGGTAAACACCTTCTTTGAGGACTCGACCCGCACGCGCACCAGCTTTTCGCTGGCGGCGTCGCGCCTGTCGGCCGACGTGATCGACTTCTCGGAGAAGACCAGCTCCACCAGCAAGGGCGAGACACTGATCGACACCGCCCGCAACATCGAGGCGATGGGGATCGACATCATCGTTCTACGTCACCCGGCGGCCGGGGCGGCCGAAACCGTGTCGCGACATGTCAACTGCTCGGTGGTGAACGCCGGCGACGGCGCCCACGAGCACCCCACCCAGGGCCTACTTGACCTCTACACCATCCGCGAACGCTTCGGCAAGGTCGCTGGCCTGAAGGTCGCTGTTGTCGGCGACATCGTGAACAGCCGGGTGGCGCGATCCAACATCTGGGCACTGACCAAGATGGGCGCGGAGGTGATCCTTGTCGGCCCGCCGACGCTGCTGCCCAGGACGTTTGAGCGATTCGGCGTGCGCGTGGTGCATGACTTTGACCAGGTCATCGGCCAGGTGGACGTGATAAACATGCTCCGTGTGCAGTTTGAGCGTATCAAGAGCAGCCAGTTTCCCTCGGTGCGCGAGTTCACCCGCTTCTTTGGCCTGACCTCAGACCGGTTTAACCGCTGTAAGAAGGATGTGTTCATCATGCACCCGGGCCCGATGAACCGGGGAATTGAGATCAGCTCCAAGATCGCCGATGGCCCGCAGTCAGGTATCCTCACCCAGGTGACCAATGGTCTGGCGGTGCGCATGGCGGTGCTGTACCTGGTGACTCAGGCACAATCCCAGGTGGCGTGAAAATCAGCGGCTGCTTGAGGCGATCGCGATAAGCTCGTCTGGCCTGTCGATGACGATATCGGCTCCGGCATCGATGAGCTGCCCTCGCGTGCGCATTCCCCAGGCGACACCAACGGCATACATGCCCGCATTGCGCGCTGTGCTCATGTCCACCGGCATGTCGCCTACGTAAATGATCCGCCCAGGCGGAAGTGCAAAGGCATCAGCAATCTGCAGCGCCGATGCAGGATCCGGCTTATGCGGAAAACGAGGGCTTGCCCCCATCACGATGTCAAAGCGCCAGTCAGCAAGAAACTGACTGGCGCATGACTGTGTAAACTCGTCCGGCTTGTTGGACAGCACGGCGAGCTTCAGGCCCATCTGCTTGAGCTTCGTAAGGAGCGAGCTGATCCCCGGATACAGGCATGTCCGTACGTTCCAGGCAGCCGCGTACTCACGGCTGTAGGTTTCCAGACACGCCGACACCGTCGCCTCATCGTCGCGCACCGATGCGGGCAGCGCCCGCTTGATGAGGTTCCGTGCGCCATCGCCGATAAAGTTGCGATACGCATCGATGGGATGCGTGGGATAGCCGTGCGCCACCATCGTGCGATTGGTGGCAGCCGCAATATCCGCAAGGCTGTCGATCAGCGTGCCGTCCAAGTCGAAGATCACCGCGCCATAGGACATCAGACTGCAGCAGCCTCCTTCTTCTCGGGCTCCTCGATTCGGAAATCCTCATCGATCGGCACCCACCCGGTCTCGGCCGTAATCTGCGAGATATCCACCAGCCCGCGCAATTGCTCGACAGGCTTCCTCAGCGGCACATCCTTGTAGAAGCGCTGAATGAAGTCGGCCTCCGAGATATCGAAGCGCAACGTAGGGGCGGCCGGGAAATAGGTTCGGTAACCGGTCAGCCCTGACTTCAGTATCGCCACGCACAGCCGGCCGGCATCGGGGAAGGTGAGCCAGGCGCCCAGTTCATCGATGTAATCATTGCGCCAGAGACGATCGATGTTGGAGTGCTTGCGCATCCAGTCATACCACTCCTTCCGGCACATCCCCGGCAGGCGCAACGATACTCCCGTCTCCAGTCCGCGATGCTCGACGTAGTATCGCAGCAACTGCTCGCCGGCGACCTTGCTGGCCGCATAGTGGTTGCCGGGATTGACGGGTATATTCCCGTCGGCCGGCAGGTAGGGATAGTTGCTGGGCACCTGGTCCGCCTGCGAGGCTCGACGGCTGCCCAGCATGGTCTGGATCGAGCTGGCGTAGATGATCTTCTTCACCCCGACATCAACGCCCGCCTGGAAGACGTTGATGTTCATGGCACAGTTCTCGGAGTAAATCTCCTGCGGCGACGAGCCGGCATACTCATTTGGCCGATTGGCGATGTGGATGATGGCGTCGCATCCTTCCACGAGGCGATAGCATGCCTCGCGGTTCAGCAGATTCTCCACGATTACCTGATACCCGATGTCCTTACGCGTGCGCACATCGGTTGCGCGAAATTCGATGCCCGAGGCCTTGAGTTGTTCGCAGGTAGCTGACCCAAGGTTTCCTGTCGCTCCGGTTACCAGAACGTACATGATTGAGAACTTCTCCGTTTGTTTAAGGTGGGAAATCCTCTCACAAACCAAAAAGAAGGCAATGGGGCGACACAAGCCACCCCATCCACGGTGAGAGAATCCACCCCGCAAAGATAGGCGCGTAGCTTTTAGCTGGCACTTTGGTAATCTTTCGCGACAACTAACTTAGCCTGGAGCGACAAAGATGAATGGATCTACCGGGCCGGCTCTCAAGAGCGCCCCTGTTATCAAGCGACACCCTGCCAACCCTGTCCTTTCCCACAAGAACGTGCCCTACCACGCGACGCTGACATTCAATGCCGGCGTGTGCAAGTACCAGGGCAAGTACGTCATGGTGTTCCGCAACGACTATGGCCGCTGGGATGACCCAAAGTTCGACGGCACCAACCTTGGGCTGGCATTCTCCAACGATGGCGTCAGCTGGGAGGTGCAGCCGAAGGTCTGCTTCGAACTTAAGGATGCCGAGATCACCCGCGCCTATGACCCGCGCCTGACCGTGATCGATGGCGTGGTCTACATGTGCTTCGCGGTTGATACGCACCACGGTATCCGCGGCGGGATCGCCCGTACTGAGGACTTCGAGAAGTTCGAGATCCTCTCCATCTCAGCGCCAGAGAACCGGAACATGGTGCTCTTCCCCGAGAAAGTCGGCGGCAGGTACTGCCGCCTGGAGCGCCCCATGCCGGTTTACAGCCGCGGGCGCGACCGCTTCGATATGTGGTTTGCCGATTCGCCTGACCTGCGCTACTGGGGCAACAACAACCTCGTCCTGGGCGTGGAGCACGTGCCGTATGCCAATGACAAGATTGGACCGGCCGCCCCGCCGGTTAAGACCCAAAAGGGCTGGCTCACCACCATCCACGCGGTCGATCGCGACAACAACCGTGGCCGCAACGGCTGGGAATCGCAACCTTGGCAGAAGCGCTACTCGGCCGGCATCTGCCTGCTGGACCTTGAGCAGCCCTGGAAGGTGATCGGCATGAGCAGGGAGCCGCTGATCGCCCCCGAGGCGAGCTACGAGATCGAGGGAGGCTTCAGGAACTACGTGATTTTCCCCGGCGGCATGATCCTGGAGGATAATGGCGAGGTGAAGATCTACTACGGGGCGGCCGACACCTATGAATGCCTGGTGACAGCGCATGTGGATGACCTGCTGGAGCTGTGCAAACCGCTGTAACATCGCCCCCTGGTTGGATGAACATTCTGTCGCGCGCCACACCCTGTCGTGTGGCGCGTTTTTTTCTGCGCAGCGCATGTATTTACTGGTTCGTCGCTCACACCTTGCAGCATCCTGCCTTAATCTCCCTGTTAAGCAGCATTTTTCGCCTCATGGCTGTTTTTGAAGTTGATCCCGTTGCGCCCGGTTGTTACCAGTGGAATGTGAAATAGGGTCGGCAGGCAGCCTGCCGTGGGGAAGATGTGTATCGCCCGCCGCCCGGGAACGTCCCGTGGTGACGAGCAAGCGATAGAGCCGGGCGAATCGATCTAATCGCATTTTGCAACTGAGCGCTGATGCAGTGCGCCCTCCTGCCGCGGGCGCGACGCTTGCCTCTTCTGTGCGCCACTAACTTGAAAGGAGACGCCGATGAAGCTGCGTTACATTACCGACATCGACAAGATCGCCCAGATCCCAGCCGATCAACGCGAGAAACTCAAGCAGGTGTCGAAGAAGTACGCCTTCCGCCTCAACGACTATTACCTGGGCCTGATCAACTGGGATGACCCGAACGACCCCATCCGCAATCTCGTGATCCCGCAGGAGAACGAACTGAGCGACTGGGGTGACCTGGATGCCTCCAACGAAAAGGATGTGACCCGCGTCCCCGGGCTGCAGCACAAGTACCCACACACCGCCCTGCTGCTTTGCAACGAAGTGTGTGGCGCGTACTGCCGTTACTGCTTCCGGAAGCGCCTTTTCATGAATGACAATGACGAGGCGGTGCTGGATGTCAGCGAAGGCCTGAAGTACATCGCGGAAACCCCGAGGATCACCAACGTGCTGCTCACCGGCGGCGATCCACTGTTGCTGTCCACCAAGCGCCTGCGGTACATCCTTGAATCACTGCGGGCGATCCCGCACGTGCAAATCATCCGCATAGGCTCGAAGATGCCGGCGTTCAACCCCTGGCGCATCCTCGATGACCCTGACCTGCAGGCACTGCTGCGTGAATGCAGCACGAAGGATAAGCGCATCTACCTGATGGCGCACTTCGATCATCCCCGCGAGCTGACACCGCAGGCGATCGAGGGGATCGACTGCTTCATCCGCAACGGCGTAATCTGCTGCAACCAATGCCCGGTGCTTCGCGGGATCAACGATGATTCCGAGGTACTGGCCGAGCTGTTCCGCAAACTTTCGTTCATCGGCTGCCCGCCGTACTACCTGTTCCAGGGCCGCCCGACCGCCGGTAATGAGCCGTTCGCGGTGCCGATCATCCGCGGCTACGAACTGTTTGAGGAAGCCAAGCGCCACGTATCGGGCCTGGCTAAGCGCTTGCGCTTCGTGATGTCCCACGAGACGGGCAAGATAGAGATCGTCGGCGTGGATTCGCTGTTCATGTACCTGTGCTACCATCGCGCCAAGGATCCGGCCAATGAGGGTCGCTTCATGATCTTCCACCGCGATGACAACGCCGTGTGGCTGGATGACCTGCGGCCGGTCCTGCCTGAGCGTGTGGCCGGCATGCTGGGCGCCTCACAGCGGCTGGCCAGCGACGCCGCTGGCACCGCCATCGAGCGCGAACATGCCCACACTGCCACCTCCGTTGGGCCTGAATGATTCCGGCGCTGGCACAGTGACGCAAAAGACCACTGACAGAATCTACTGTCAGTG
>JAKORQ010000531.1 GCA_029777755.1 Planctomycetota bacterium | reverse complement strand
CGCATGGTGGTGGATTTGCCTGCCCCGTTGGGACCGAGAAAGCCGACGATCTGTCCTTTCTCGACCTCAAAGCTGACATGGTCTACGGCCAGCACCTGACCATAGGCCTTGGTCAATTCCTGAACCAAGATCACCGTCTTCTCCTTTGACAAAAAAGACTGATGACGTCTGTTTTGATGTCGTAAAGTTTGTCAAGCGTGTGTGCGGGATAACTAATACGTTCGCTGCCGGCGTGTCAAGCCGGCAACAACCTGCCAAAACACTCCCGCGCCAACGCCATTTTCCCCATACTTTTCTCCCCCGCGAAACATTCCAAATTATGCTCGCTTTTGCAAAGCTCGCTTCCTTGACAAGCCAACAAAACACGCCAATGCTGATGGCATATACCCTACAAAGGATGATGGATGAGCAGTTCAAGCTGGTACTATCTGCGCGGGGGTCAGCAGGTCGGCCCTGTGCCTGTCGAACAGGTCAAGATAGCCCTGCGCAACGGGACGATCGGGCCATCGGACCTCGTGTGGAGGAAAGGTCTTGTCGACTGGGTGCCGGCCGGGAATTTGCCTGAGCTTGCCGGGGGAGCCGACCCGGGCGTAGAGGCCGCCCCAACCGCCCGGACCGCCTACGCTCCCGGGTACATTTCCTATGCCTCCGTCGCGGCCATACCCGGCTACGCCGGTTTCTGGAAGCGGGTGGCGGCCGCAATAATCGACTGCCTCGTGTTGGTGATGATCTGGCTCGTGTTGATGATCCCGTCTGTGGCCATGATCGCCGCGATCATGGACGCTGCGGGCGCTTCTCTCGATGACATCGAGGCGATGGGAAACCTCATCAAGGCGATGGGAAAACTCGTCAGCACCGCCGCGGGGTGGCTGTACTCGGCCCTGATGGAAAGCTCCAGTATGCAGGCAACCCTTGGGAAGAAGGCACTTGGCATCAAGGTTACCGACCTCAACGGCGACAGGATCAGCTTTGCCAGGGCCACGGGCAGGTACTTCGCCAAGTCTATCTCATTCATCATTCTCTGCATCGGCTACCTGATGGCCGCCTTTACCGCGAGGAAGCAGGCACTGCATGACATGATCGCCGACACGCTGGTGGTGAACCGTTCCTGATTTGCCCATCTCCGGCAATAGACAGAAAACGGCCGAGCCTCACACAAGTGCGCTCGGCCGCTTCCGTTTCTTCAGGCCGCCTTCTCCCTAGCGTGCCTTCTTGTACAGCTTCTGCGCCATCTCAAAGATCTCGCCGGGATGATACTCCGGGGCAAACGCCGACCCGATGCCGGCAAGATCTACATGGTTGCCCGCCAGGTCCATCGGTGGGCCATCCACTACCTCGCAGGTGCCGCCATCCGGATGATCGCCATTCCAGATGGTGTCGATGCTCTTGTAGTCATCGGGACTAAGACGATACAGCTTGGTATGGATCGATTGATCCATGTACTTCTTTGCCTCGGGGAACATCTCGTTGCCGATCTTGGGAAGTGGCAGCATATCGTTCATCCGCACGCCGGTAAGCCGCTCCAGCGCCTTGCCGTACGCCACCGCATGCACCCCGCCGCGGACGAACAGGTACCCGAGCATCTCACGCGCGGCCGGGTCCTTGGTCATCTGGTAAACGCGCAGCTTGTTGGTCCTCGCAACGTTCTCCAGGAAGAAGTTGTGCAGCAGGTCCAGGATCAGGTTGCCTGAGCTGAAGACGTACTGCCCCGTCCACGGCAAACCGCCTGAATCCACCGGCAGCGAGTTACGTCCAGCAGCGATGAAGTGATGCGGGTTGTACTGGTTCACCTGGTCGGTGATGGACTTGATCGGCGTGCCCAGGGGGTCCTCGTCGCCGTCCTCAACGATTCCCGTCTGCGGGCCATTCAGCAGCGAGTTGATCGCCGCCCCCACGAGCTGGATATGGCCCAGTTCCTCGGCGGCGATATTCGCCACCAGCTCATAGTACGGGCCCAACTTCGGCTTGGCCCGCAGGTTGATGCTCTGGTGGAAGTAATTGTTGAACGTCGACATCTCCCCGAAACGCCCGCCCATCAGCTCCTGCACGGCGGCGGCTGACTCCGGATCGACACGGGTAGACTGCGGAAGCTGCACCGGCAGCTTGTCTATGCGCAAGAACATGGATCCCTCCCCTGATGAGAATTGCCTTCGTTGACGCCTTACTCTCCCGATCCCCCTGTTGGCGTCACTCGTATGGTAGGCACTATCGCGTGCAGGAGATGCCCGAAGCAGGAAATGAACATGCAGATGAGTTCAGCCCGCTGCACTGAATCCTGGCAAGCTCACCGATCAATTCGCCAGGCGCTACGAGTGAGAGTCGTTGTTGCCGCCCTTGGCGTCATCCGCGTCGTAGGCCTGGTCGGCATTCTCGCCCTGCACCTCGATGCGCTCGATTGCCAGGCACCGTCCGGTGTCGGCGTCGATCTCCGCCAGTACGCCGCACATACGGACATCCCCGGTCGCCACCTCGAACGGCTGGTGCATGCCGGTGGTCATGTACTTCAGCACCCTGTCCTTGCGCCGCCCCAGAACAGAGTCGTACGGCCCGCACATGCCCACGTCGCTGATGTATCCTGATCCACCTGGCAAGACCTTGGCATCGGCCGTCGGGATATGGGAATGCGTCCCGAAGATCAGCGATATCCTGCCATCCATGTGGTGGCCCAGCGCCACCTTCTCGCTGGAGGCCTCCGCATGTACATCACAGACAAAGACCTTCGCCCGCGACCCCACATCGTCATACACCCGGTCGGCCGCCGCGAAGGGGTCATCAGCCGGGACGTTCATGAATATGCGTCCGAGCAGTCCGAATACCGCCACGGGAACGCCACTTTGCGTCTGCACGATGGTGTACGGCCGGCCGGCGCCGTAGCGCGATATGTTCGCCGGCTTCACGATCCGCTCACTGCTTTGCAACGTGGGTACGATGTCGCTGCGGCGATACACGTGATCCCCCAACGTCACCACGTCCACTCCATAAGAGCGGATCTTGTGGAACAGCTTCGTGGTGATGCCACTGCCGCCGGCTATGTTCTCGGCATTGGCCACCACCAGATCGATCTGCCTTTGCCGAATCAGAGCAGGAAGCTGTTGCGAGATGATCTGACGACCTGGTCGCCCTACCACATCTCCTAGCGCCAGGATGCGGATATTCATGCCTGAAGCCTAGAAAACGAGCCCGGCAAAAGCAACTGTCTTTCCCCGGCCGGCCGCGATGATTTATCACTCTCCAGCCACGAACGCGTACCAAACCCGCTGCCCGTGCCTGAATGTCTCGATCTGCCTCCAGCCGTTTTTCTCCAGCTCTTCCCGGGTCACGCACATGCTGGCATCGGCGTTCTTTGTGCCGTTGATCTCATCCCAGATCACCACGACATCCCCCGGTCGCTGCTTGACCATCTTCTTGCCCCACATCACCGTGCGATCCCAGTCGGTCGGGCTGTACTCCAGGTACAGGTAAACAGCAATGTAGGATGCCGTCAGCCGCGGATACTTCTGGCGCAGCTCGTCATTCTCGCGGTACCAGTTCGCCACCTGGATCGAGAGCAGGTCATCCTCATACAGCGGAAGAGGAACCACCCTGAAATAGAGGTTGGCGCACGCGGGAACGGCCGCCAGCACTCCCGCGAGCAATGCCGGGCGAAGCTTCCGCACCGGCAGACCAAGTCTCGGCCAAGCCCAGGCAAACCCCATCGCGCCGATCACCGCCCACTGCGGCGCATTTATCAGCAGGTAGCGCAACTCGCCATTCGATGCCATCAGTCCGCGCCACCACAGGAAGCTATGCCCAGCCAGTACGCACCATGGCAACAGCATCGTGACCAGCGCATCTCTGCCCCCTTCGTCACAGATCTTCCTGCGCCAATCGCGCAGGTACACCCATGTACCGACCAGCACAAACGGGAACAGCAACGGGCCGACCAGCATCGGCAGCCGCAGGAGGAAGCTGCTTGCGTACGCTCCTGTCGACTGCTTCTTCCACAGCAGCAGCGGCCCGGCCTCATACATGCTCTCGGCCGAGTATGGCCAGGCCCTGGGCAGCCAGAGCAGAAAGTCCAGCACGCCATACCCGTACGGCTCTGGCCGGGTCATCAGCCAGCCGACCAGAGACCACGCCACCAGCCCAGCCGGCAGCACCAACAGCCATCGCCACTGCCGGTACAGCACCAGCGCCGCCGCCCCCAGTAGCAGATAGCCGAATCCCTCCGGACGGCCCAGTGGGGCCAGCGCCAGCAGCAATGACATCGCCCCCCATTTACGATGCAGAAAGGCAAGCAATGCCAGCCCCGCGACGGCCGCGAACGGAAGCTCGGTGAGCTCCGCAAAGGAATGCAGAAACACCAGCGGCATCCCCAGCGTGAAGATCACGGCAAGTTCTGGCAGGGGGATCTTCAGCTTCTGTGCCGTCCTCCACGCACACCATGCGCAGACCAGCGCCAGGATGAGGCTCACAAACCTCGCGCCGATCACTCCTCCCCACGCGGCCGCCGGCGTGTAAAGGATCATGAACAGCGGCCTGTCCCACACACTCACGAAGCGCAGCGGCTGCTTGAAGCCAAAGCTCGCCGACAGGTAATGCGTGCAGGCATCCGCCTCAAGAAACCCCTTTGAGGTCGCGGCCGCCCAAAGCGAAAGCACCGCGAAGATGGCCACGGGCAACCATACCGCCGTCGGCCAGCTGCGTCTTTGACTGTGCAGTTCGATTGCCTCTTCGACCATGCTCACGCGCCAAACGGTACAGGCTGCCTTGCCAACAGGCAACGCCGGGAAAACGCTGTCGCCCGCGAGAAAGTCGTGCCGCTGAACCCCATACAATTACCTTGGCAACGGAGGAATAGCATGAGGACTGCAATAGACCCGGTTTGCGAACAGGAAGTGCTCACCTGGTGGTCCACTGTCCGAGGGCTGTACCTCGACATGGCCGGCAACAGGTTTTTCTTCTGCAGTCGAGACTGCCAAAGGAAATTTGAGAATCATCCCGCCGCTTACACCATGGCCGAGGATTACTGGCGCGCCAGCGACGACGGCATGCCGCAGCCGGAAGAGATAGAGACCGAGTGGTCGTAACGATCACCGGGGGCAGGAGGCAGCTTAAGGAGGGAGAATGGTTGCCTTCACTGAAGAGGTCGCCCGCAAAATTGCGCTGCAGGAGCGCGACCCGTGGATCGAGGTGGAGCATGACCTGGTCTGTCTTCAGCACACCATGGTCAACGTCGCGCTGTTCGGCCCGCCAAACGCCGGCGATCGCGGATGGGTATTGATCGATGCTGGCCTCAGGGGCTCAGCGCCAAGGATCTTCCACGCGGCGCGGCGTCGCTTTGGCGAGCATGCACGGCCGTCGGCCATCATTCTCACACACGGCCATTTCGACCATGTCGGCTCGCTCCTGCACCTGGCAGAATTTTGGGACGTTCCCGTCTACGCTCATCCGCTTGAGATGCCCTACCTCACCGGGAGAAGCGCCTATCCGCCACCCGATCCGCTCGTTGGAGGCGGCGCTATGTCACTGCTCTCCCCGCTCTACTCCCGTGGCCCCATAGACATATCCGCGCGGCTGCAGCCGCTCCCATCCAACCACTGCGTCCCCGGGATGCTCGGCTGGCAATGGATTCATACCCCCGGTCACACGCCCGGCCACGTGTCACTTTTCCGGAACCGCGATCGCACCCTCATCGCCGGGGATGCCTTCGTCACGACAAAACAGGAGTCGATGATCGCCGCCCTGCTCCAGCCCGAGCATGTGCACCGGCCGCCGGCGTACTACACCATCGACTGGCAATCCGCCCACAGGTCGATCATCGAGCTGACCATGCTGGATCCCGAGACTGTCCTGGCCGGGCACGGTAAACCGATGCGCGGACAGGTGCTGCGCGACCAGCTCCAGCAACTGGCTCGCGGGTTCTCACGGCATTCGGTGCCAAAATTCGGCCGATATTCCAAGTCGCCGGCCAGGACCGACGAGAATGGCGTAGTCTGGGTGCCTCCGCCGCAGTTGGACGCAGGCAAAGTGCTGGCCGGCGTTGCACTTGGAGCAATCGCGATCGCCGGGATGGTCCTGGCGGTCCGCGCCGCACGCAGGAGTCTGCCGACGCTGCAGCACACAAGAAATCTTGCCGTTTCTCCATAGCCATAGAATCGGGGCCTAGACTTAGCGTCAGGTTGTTATCGTTTTCAGCCACATACCGTTTGCCTACCCTGGAGTCTCTTCTCAATGTCAGTAGCAGTTTCCGATTACAAAGTCTCGCAAGAGACATTGCACGCAGACCGCTGGATGCGTCTGGCCGTGCTTATCACTGTGGTGGTGCCGCCGATCGGCTTCGTCGCGGCCATCGCCATGCTCTGGGGCGTGGCGTTCAACTGGTCGACGCTTGCCGCCTTCCTGGTGATGTACATGCTCACCGGTTTCGGCGTCACCATAGGTTTCCATCGACTGTTCACGCATCGCTCCTTCAAGGCGCCCGCGCCGGTTCGTGCATTCCTGGCCATCTGCGGATCGATGGCTTTTGAAGGGTCGGTGTTTACCTGGGTGGCCGAGCATCGCGTGCATCACCAGCATAGCGATCACGAGAATGATCCACATTCTCCGCACCTGCACGGCAAGGGCTTTCGCGGCCTGCTGCGCGGATTGTGGCATTCGCACATCGGGTGGCTGTTTGAGCCGCACTCGCCGGACCTGCATCGCTACGTCAACGACCTCCAGCGCGACCCGGTCGCTTCATTCGTCGACAGAACGTTCGTGCTGTGGGCGGCACTTGGCGTGATCCTGCCGGCCGTGATCGTCGGTCTGGTCACGTGGAGCTGGATGGGCGTACTGATGGGATTCCTCTGGGCAGGCCTGGCGCGAATCTTCCTTGTGCACCACGTTACCTGGAGCATCAACTCAGTCTGCCACCTGTGGGGATCGCAGCCATTCCGCAGCCGCGACGAGAGCCGCAACAATCCCATCTTCGGCATCATGGCGATGGGCGAGGGCTGGCACAACAACCACCACGCCTTCCCAACGTCGGCAAGACACGGCCTGCGCTGGTGGGAACTGGACACCAGCTACCTGATCATCCGCCTGATGGGCCTCCTGGGCCTCGCCAGCGACATCAAGGTGCCTGACCAAGAGACGATCATGCGAAAGCAGCGCACGCCCGGATCGACGGACTGATAAGCAAGCTGGAAGCACTCATTTTCACATGCTGCAGATGTGTTTTTCGCAGGAATTGCCGTTTGCTCAAACCCGCGATCGGTTTCTATTGCCTTTGCCCTGTGGGCAGGCCATGATGAAAGAGCACATTGGGGTCGGGAATCTATGCCCCGGCGTATCGGCCGGGCTTCCTGGACCTGGTGATGGAGCTTCGCGAAATCAGCGCATGTCGTTTGGCTGCAGGCGTTTCTCCGATGTTCACCGGCGTCCGCGCGCCGTACGATCAGATTCTCGACCAGGATTTGCTAGAACCTTTGGCCGAGGGGCTGGACATGGCACACTCATCCGGAATTGCGTCGGCTACGCAGCAAGTCAGTCACCCGCCGGAAGTCCTGGCGCGAATCGAGCAGATCTGCGAGTTTCATGAACAAACCAAACGGCCGATCTCGCCATCCGTCGCCGCGCGCGCGGATCAGCGGCCAAGCTTCTATCGCGTCTTCGAGGGCTATCCCCGAGTCCCCTTGCCCACCAAGATCATCGACGCCCCAACCGGCGTCATTAAGCTGATGAGCCTGGGGCTTAAGGCCCTGCCTGAGAGCATGACCTCGCCGCCCCAGACGCTCCAGACTCTTGCGACCTGGCTGTATCTCGCGGCCGGCATCACCGGCAAGATCGAGATCAACAAGAGTGTGCATCATCTGCGCGCGTTTCCCTCGGCCGGGGCGCTTTACCCCACCGAGATCTACGTGCTGGCGCTGGGCATCAGCGACCTCGAGCCCGGGCTGTATCACTACTGCGCCAAGGACTTCTCGCTCTACAAGCTGCGCGATGGATGGTCGGCCCTGGCGCAACTGAAACGTGGCCGGCCGGACCTGGAAGTGCTCAAGACCATGCCGGCAGTTCTGCTGGTTTCCTCGCTTTTCTGGCGGACGGCGTGGAAGTACGGCGCTCGCGCCTACCGCTATGCCGCCATTGACGCTGGGCATGTGGTGGAGAGCCTTGTACAGGCCGCCACCGGACTGGGGCTTGCCACCAACGTCCGCATGCACCTCAACGAGCGTAACACGCGTGAACTGATCGGATGCCCCAGCGATGTCTCCTTCGACAACTGTGAGGCCGTGCAGGCAATGGTCGCCTGGGCGGACAAGGCCCACAAGCCGATCGAGCCTCCGGCCCAGCGCATGCCCACCGAGCCCTTGCAGCCGATCAAGCGGGCGCCGATCTCAACTTCGTGCACTGAGTATCCCCGCCTGCGACAGGCACATGAGGCCTGCACCGCGCCGGGTGTCGGCATCCACGAGGTGCGCCCGCCGCTCACGGAGGTTGCGCCGTTGCCGGAAGGCTCCGAGCTGGTTCAGGTCGGCGCTGAGGATGTGTACAGCGACATGGGGCTGATGCAGGTGACTCGTCGCCGCCGCAGCACCCGCGACTTTACCGCTCACCCGATCTCGGCCGACGTGTTCGCCAAGATCAACCGCATCGCCTTCGGCGGGCCAACCTATCACCCTGTGGTACCGCGCGAGCCCCACACCGGTCTGATTCGCGCCTACTGGTTCGTCCACAACGTCACCGGCATCGCCCCGGGGCTGTGGTACTACCACACGCAGTTCGACAAATATACTCCGATCCGGCGCGGCGACTTCCGATTTGATGCCAAGTACCTCTGCAATGAGCAGGAGTTTGTCGCCCAGGGATCGGCGATCTGCTTTGTCGTCTCAAACCTGCGCGAGCTGATGATGAGCTCCTCGCCGGACACCTATCGCATCGCCCACCTGGAGGCCGGCATCGCCGTCCATCGCATGTACCTGGCATGCACGGCGCTACACATCGAGTGCTGCTCGGTAGGTTCCTTCCAGGATGATGAGGTGCGCAAGAGCCTGGATCTGCACAACTCCGACTGGCAGTGCCTCTATGCGTTTGCCATCGGCGGCGTGCGCCGGCCCAAGCATGTGGAGCCGGAGGTTGCGGTCGAATCGCGTGGCCTGGAGCTCAGCTGATGGCGCCTGCCATTCGGGATGCAGCGGCGGGCAGATGAGCTAGAATACCTGGTGATGGCCAGGGAGCTTAACTCACCTTACCGCCGCTTCTTTGATGCGCCCATCGAGCTGCTGCCCAATGTCGATGGATTCGGCTACGACCGCTTTGTGCGCGCAGTGTACGGGCATCTCGGCGAGCACTCCCACCCGGGCGCATACGAGGTCTGTTACCTGGTTTCCGGCAGCGTCGAGTGGTGGAACGAGGATGGCCTGGTGGAGGTACATCCCGGCGATGTCTACTTCACCCGCCCGGATGAGCTGCATGGCGGCGTCGACACCGTCATGCACTGCTGCGAGCTGTTCTGGCTCATCATCAAGATGCCGCGCGAATTTGAGCCTGATTTCGCCGCCATGAGGCGCCGCACATTTCGCGGCAACCAGGCCATCGAGGAGTGCTTCCGCAGCATCCGCGATGAACTGATCTCGCCGGGCACGCACGCGAAGGAGCTGTTGCAGGCCAATCTCCGCCGGCTGCTTGTTGAATGCGTCAGGGCATACGAGAAGCACGCCGCGCACACCTCGACGGCGCACATCACGCCAGCCATACGCAGGAGCATCGACTGGATGCAGGCACACCTCGGGGAAGACCTCTCCGTGCAGGGCGCCGCAAGGGTGGCGCAGCTCAGCATCAGCCGCTTCTACGAGCGTTTCTCTGAGGAGACCGGCTACTCGCCACTGGAGTATCACAACCGCCTGCGCCTCCATCGCGCACGGCAACTGCTCGCCGACACCCGCCGGCCAATCACTCAGATTGCCTTCGACCTGGGCTTCTCCTCCAGCCAGTACTTCGCCACCGTGTTCAAGAATCACCTTGGCATGACGCCCGGCGAATTCCGCGCCCGCCACAGCCTCGAGAAAAGGGCCGGATAGACTCCGCCAAAAACGGAGGCAGACCTCCGCCACTTGCCGGTGGTATTCGGAGGTCTGCTGTCATGCGTCAATTCAACTGCGGCGGCATCGGCGGCGACGCGCAAGGACCATGCCGCTGGCAATCATCGCCAGCGCGCCGATGGAAGGCTCGGGCACGGGCAGGACATCAGCCCAGCTTGTACCGAAGCGGATATCGTCCACTTCCAGCCTGGTCAGGTCGTTGTTGTTGCTGCCCTGCGCGATGAAGGCGATCCTGGAGAAGGTCGCGTTAGTCGTCAAAGTGGCATCGACAGTCTGCAGGCTTTCGCCAAGGGACAGATCCGGGTCAAACCAGACGGTCACAGTGTCGTCCGAACCAGTCATCGTTCCGTTGAACTGGAGCTTGAGCACGACCAGGTGGGTGTCGTTGTTGAACGAGTCCAGCACGATGCCGGAAGTCCGTATCGCCGGCATGTTCCAATCCTGGCCGACGCCGAGACGAGTCGTCCAGGCACCTAAGTCGTTCTTTCCCTGCAGCCTGATAACCGCCTGCGAGTTGGCAGTGGTATTGCCCTGGATGCTGAAGAGGAATGACATGTACAGCGTGGTGCCGGCCTTGCCGATCTCCGGCCCGGACGGCCCCTGGTCGACAAAGTCGGCGAAGACTGATGACTCGGACGTGTCCAGGAAGGCCCAACTGGAGAGTCCTCCGCTGGCCGCGAACATCCGCTTGCCGCCGCTGGAGGCATAGCCGGGATATGACAGG
>JAKORQ010000530.1 GCA_029777755.1 Planctomycetota bacterium | reverse complement strand
CCAAGCGTCTGGACCTCGACGCCATGATCACCCGCACCTACAGCATCGACGAGGTGCCCCAGGCTTTCGAGGATCTGAAGTCAGGCATCAATGCACGTGGAGTGATCATATTTTGAACACCATGACCCACACCGAGAGCATCGACGGGCTGGCATCGCCCGCCGCCACCTGCAGCTACCTTTATGCCCTGCTGGGAGAATGCTTCGCTTATCCGGACGTCGACCTGGTGGAAAACCTGAGGAGCGGCGCTCTGCTGGCGCAGATCCAGAAACTGTGCGACGCCCTGGATTCCGCCCTGCTCCAGGGACTGGATGCTGCGGTCTTCAACGACCCCGCGGCCTCCCTGGATGCGCTCAAGGTGGAGTACACGCGGCTCTTCGATGCGGGCGCCCAGGGCACAGGCTGCTCGCTCAACGGCGGCCTGCAACGCGGCCCGCAGATGAAGGTGATGGAGGAGGCCGTGCGCTTCTACGCCCATTTCGGCCTGACCCTGACCGAGGAGCAGAAGGAACTGCCGGATCACCTCACCACCCAGTTGAACTTCCTGCACTTCCTCGCCTACGGCGAGCACCTGCTGCAGACCCAGGGCGAATCCACCGACGCCTACCGCCTGGCGCGACGAGATTTCATCGCCCGCCACCCGGGACGCTGGCTGCCCATAATGGAAGACAAGCTGCGCACCATGGAGCCCATGCCCCTGTTCCTGAGCTTTACGGAACTGCTGCGGCGCCTGCTCGCGCTGGATCTCGCCCAGTTGCAGGCGCAGCACGGCGAGGCCTCATTGAAGCCCTCGGGCGACATGCCCTTCGGCGGGCTTTGAACACATAGGAGTGTCGCGATGACACCGGAGCAGATGCGACAAATCCTGGATCGTCAGAAGGCCAGTTTTCTGGCCGACGGAGCGCCGGACGCCAGGACCCGACTCAACCGCCTGGACCGTCTGGCGGCGCTGTTGCGAGAAAACCAGCAGGTGCTGCTGGATTCCCTGTGCGCCGACTTCGGCCATCGCTCGATTGAACATGCGCTGCTGACCGAGATCGCGGTGCCGATCTCCGAGATCCGCGAGACCCACAAGCATGTCGCCGCGTGGATGCGTGATGAGAAGCGGCCACTACCCTGGCTGCAGTCCTTGCTGGGGGCACGGGCCTGGGTCCATTACCAGCCCCTCGGCTCCGTGGGCATCATCGCACCCTGGAACTTCCCCATCTACCTCGCCATGGGACCCTTGATCGGGGTGCTGGCTGCAGGCAACCGCGCGATGCTCAAGCCTTCCGAGTTCACGCCCCGGGTCGCCGAGCAGTTCGCCACCCTGTTCCCGCGCTACTTCGACGACAAGGAGATCGCGGTGGTGACCGGCGGCACCGAGGTGGGCATGGCCTTCACCGAACTGCCTTTCGATCACCTCGTGTTCACCGGCGCGGGCGCCATCGCCAGGCACGTGATGACGGCCGCGGCAAAGAACCTGGTGCCACTGACCCTGGAACTCGGCGGCAAGTCGCCGGTGATCATCGGGGGCGAGGCCGACCTGGCCGACGCCGCGGTAAAGATCATGGACTTCAAGCTGTCCAACGCCGGGCAGACCTGCATCTCCCCGGACTATCTGCTGGTGCCGGAACAGCGTCTGGATGCGATGATCCAGGCCATCCACGACGCGGTGGCAAAGCTCTTCCCCACACTGCTGGGAAATCCGGACTACACCTCCATCGTCAACCGCCGCCACTTCGAGCGTCTCAGCCGCTATGTGGACGACGCGCTCGGCGCGGGCGTCAAGTGCGTGGACATCAACCCGGCCAGGGAGTCCTTCGCCAACCAGCCCGAAGGGCAACACAAGATGATGCCTCGGCTGTTCATCAACCCGGATGACGAGCGTCTGATCATGAAGGAGGAGATCTTTGGCCCGCTGCTGCCGATCAAGACCTACCGCCAGGTGGAAGAGGCGATTGACTACGTCAATCGCCACGACCGCCCCCTGGCCCTGTACTACTTCGGTCCAGCCTCAGGCCCGGAGGCGGAGAAGGTGTTGGCGCAGACCATCTCCGGCGGCGCGGTGATCAATGACATCGCCTCCCACGCAGCCTGCGAGACCTTGCCCTTCGGCGGCGTTGGCCCGAGCGGCATGGGCTCCTACCACGGCCGCGACGGCTTCAAGCAGTTCTCCCACGCCAAGGCCATCTATCGCCAGGCGCGGGTGGACCTGTCCAGCCTGTTCGGCATGCGAGCGCCTTATGGCAAAAAATTCAAGGCAGGCGTAGCACGCTTCATGAAATAGCCAGAGCAGGGGGATGAAGACAGGCAGTCGCCGTACTGAGAGGGATCCGCCTCCAGGCGCCCCTCGCCCCCATACTCCCACACCCTCACCCTCACACCCCCATGTCCCCACATCCCGCATCGGAGCTGGAGAACTCATGACACTGACCCACCTGCAACGCCTCGAAGCCGAGAGCATCCACATCATGCGTGAGGTCGTCGCCGAAGCCGACAACCCCGTCATGCTTTACTCGATCGGCAAGGACAGCGCGGTGATGCTGCACCTGGCGATGAAAGCCTTCCACCCGGCGGTGCCACCGTTTCCGCTGCTGCACGTCGATACGCGCTGGAAGTTTCGCGAGATGTACAAGTTTCGCGAGCGCATGGTCGCCGAGACCGGCATGGACCTGCTGGTGCACATCAACCCCGAGGGCGTCGAGAAGAACATCAACCCCTTCACCCACGGCTCGGCGATTCACACCGACATCATGAAGACCGAGGGCCTCAAGCAGGCGCTCGACCAGTATGGTTTCGATG
>JAKORQ010000529.1 GCA_029777755.1 Planctomycetota bacterium | reverse complement strand
GCGGCGGCATTGAGCGTGAGAGCGAGGAGGATGAGAGCGGTGGATTTCATGCGAGAATTTTTTGAATGACCTTGGCTCCTTCGACGCCGGAGAGTTTGGCGTCGAGGCCTTGGAATTTGAAGGTGAAAGCGTCGTGCTGAATGCCGAGCTGGTGGAGCATCGTGGCATGGAGATCGTGCACGGTGGTGATGTTCTCCTGAGCGGCGTAGCCGAGGTCATCGGTGCTGCCGTAGGTGATGCCGCGCTGGACGCCTGCTCCCGCGAGCCACATGGACATGGCTTTGTTGTGATGATCGCGGCCGATGGGGCCTTTGTTTCCTTGCGCCATGGGTGTGCGGCCGAATTCGCCGCTGAAGACAATGAGCGTGTCATCAAACATGCCGCGCTGCTTGAGATCCTTGATCAATGCCGCGCAGGCCTGGTCCACTTCTTTGGCACGCAGCGGCAGCTCTTCCTTCAGCAGGCTGTGGTGGTCCCAGTCACGATGATAGAGCTGGATGAAGCGTGTGCCGCGCTCGGCGAGACGACGGGCGAGCAGGCAGTTCGAGGCGAATGATCCGTCACCTGGCTGGCAGCCGTAGAGCTCGAGTGTTTTGGCACCCTCGCCACGGATGTCCATCAGCTCGGGCACGCTGGCCTGCATTTGGAATGCCATTTCATATTGGGCAATGCGGGTGGCGATTTCGGGATCATCGCAGAGCGCGGCATGCTGTTTGTTGATCGCATTGATGGCGGCGAAATCGCGGCCCTGCCGCTCACGTGTGACGCCGTTCGGGCTGGTGAGGTAGAGCACGGGGTCGCCGAGCGAGCGCAGTTGCACCCCCTGATACTTGGAGGGCAGGAAACCGCTGTTCCACTGCCGGGCAGCGATGGGTTGCGGATTGCGGCCTTTGCCGGTGGACATCATCACGACGAAACCTGGCAGATTCTCCGCCTCGCTGCCGAGACCGTAGGTGACCCATGATCCCATGCTGGGGCGCCCGGCGATCTGTGAACCGGTGTTCATGAACATGTGCGCCGGATCGTGATTGATCGCGTCCGTCGTCATCGAGCGGACCAGGCAGATGTCATCTGCGACTCCACCGATGTGCGGCAGCAGTTCAGACAGTTCCGTCTGGCATTTTCCATACTTTTGAAACCGAAACATCGGTCCTTTGCACACCAGCT
>JAKORQ010000528.1 GCA_029777755.1 Planctomycetota bacterium | reverse complement strand
CCCAGGATGGCCGCGGCGGCGGGGTTGACCGAGGTGACTTCGCCCTCGGCATTCTGATAGACGACGCCCTCGGCCATGGTGTTGAACAGACGGCGGTAGCGTTCCTCGCTGGCGCTGGCTTGCTGGATCGTCCGCTGACGATAGGAGAGATCCAGCACGGTGAAGGTCACGCCGACGTCGGGGTCGGCCGGATTCAACGCGGAAGCGCTGATCATCACCGGCAGGATCGCGCCGTCCTTGCATTGCCAGAACGTATCCACGATCCCCACGCCCTGCTCGCGGATTTGCGAATACAGATCCCGGCCCACCGCGTCGAATTCCCCGGACGAGCGGTACAGCATGCGCGAATTGCGGCCGATCAGCTCCTCACGGGCATAACCCAGCATCGAGCACAGGTGGTCGTTGATTTCCAGGAAAGCCCGATTGGCGGCGCGACCTACACCCACCGGCACGGCCCGATACAGGCTGGCCAGCCGCGTTTCCTTCTCGAGCAGGGCGTCGCGAGTGCTCTTGAGCAGGCCGATATCGGTAAAGGTCAGGACCACGCCGGACACGGCGCCCTTGCCGATCCGATAGGGCAGGATGCGCATGAGCAGCCACGCACCATCCTCGGTGCAGACTTCCTGTTCCTGTCCCACGGCCGATCGTGCGACCTGCTGGATGCGCTCGAACAGATCCACGCTGGGCAGGGTATGCACCAGATGGGTGACGGGGCGACCGATGTCGTTGCTCAAGATGCGGAGAATGCGCTTGATTTCCGGGGTGAAGCGGCGCACGGCCAGATTCTCGTCCAGGAACAAGGTGCCGATCCGGGTGCTGGAGATCAGGTTGTCCAGGTCGTTGTTGAGTTCGGTCAGCTCGATGATCTTGCTTTGATATTCGGCGTTGACGGTATGCAGTTCCTCGTTGACCGACTGCAGTTCCTCGTTGGTGCTTTGCAGTTCCTCGTTGCTGGCCAATAATTCCTCGTTGGTGGCCTGCAGTTCCTCGTTTGAGGTTTCCAGTTCCTCGATGGTGGCTTG
>JAKORQ010000527.1 GCA_029777755.1 Planctomycetota bacterium | reverse complement strand
GGCAGCTCATCGAGCTGAGCGATGGCCCGATCATCGCCAGCCATAGCAACTGCCGGAAGATCGTCCCCACCGATCGCCAGCTTTCCGACGAGATGATCCGCGCCATCATCGAGCGCGGCGGCGTGATAGGCATCAACTTCTACGATCGCTTTCTCCTGCCGCCAAATGAGTACGAAGTCAGGCGAGCGCGGCTGGCGGATGTGATGCGCCATGTGCTGCATATCTGTGAGATCGCCGGCGATGCAGATCACGTGGGCATTGGTACCGATTTCGATGGCGGCCTGGGACGTGAGCAGATCCCCCAGGAGATAACCACCATCGCCGACCTGCATTTGCTTGCGGACGAGGCGGCCAGGCATGGATTTATGTCCGCCGACCAGAACAAGCTCATGGGCGGCAACTGGCTACGATTCTTCCGCAACCATCTTCCCCAGTAGGCGGCTGAGCTTGTTGAAGTGAATACTAATTCGTAGACTCCTTCGATCATGGCGTTTAAGTACTCACCCATTTTCCAGCTTGGTTCGGACAACACCCAGTATCGCCTGCTCACGAAGGATTATGTCAGCACTGTCGAGGTCGGCGGCCGACAGTACCTGAAGATCGAGCGAGAGGGGCTCAAGCAACTGCTCAAGCAGGCCGCGATAGACGTTTCGTTCTACCTGCGGTCGGAGCATCTCCAGCAGCTTGCCAATGAGCTCAATGACCCGGAGGCTTCCGACAACGATAAGTTCGTCTGCTACACGCACCTGCAGAACGCGGTGGTGGCGGCGGCCGGTCAGCTTCCCACCTGCCAGGACACCGGCACGGCTATCGTAGTTGCCCATCGCGGGCAGCACGTACTCACCGATTTTGATGAGTACGAGGCGATGTCGGAAGGCATCTACGAGTGCTACCAGGAGAAGAACCTGCGCTACTCGCAGATCGCTCCACTTTCCATGTTCCAGGAGAAGAACACCGGCAACAACCTGCCGGCGCAGATCGATATCCACGTCGAGCCGGGGGATGAGTACGAGCTGCTGCTGCTCACCAAGGGTGGCGGCTCAGCCAACAAGACCTTCCTCTTCCAGGAGACGCCGGCCATCCTCAATGAGAAGGACCTGGTGCGTTTCCTCGGTGAGAAGCTGATGCACTTCGGCACGGCCGCCTGCCCGCCGTACCACGTGGCCATCGTCATCGGCGGTACCAGCGCCGAGATGAACCTCAAGACGGTGAAGCTCGCGTCCGCCAAGTATCTCGACTCGCTTCCCACTACCGGTTCGCCGGAGGGTCGGGCCTTCCGCGACATCGAGATGGAGAAGAAGATCCTCGAGGCCAGCTACCGCTGTGGCGTGGGCGCGCAGTTCGGCGGGAAGTACATCGCCCATGACGTGCGCGTGATCCGCCTGCCGCGCCATGCCGCGAGCTGTCCGATCGGGATGGGCGTCTCCTGCTCGGCCGACCGCAACATCAAGGCCAAAATCACTAAAGATGGCATATTCCTCGAGCAGCTTGAGTTCCACCCGGAGAAGTACCTGCCCAGCGAGGCGCCCAAGCTGGCGCCGCCGGTGAAGATCGACCTGTCGATAGGCATGGATCGCGTGCGGCAGATCCTCACCAAGTTCCCGGTGAAGACGCGCGTGGAGCTTACCGGCACACTGATCGTCGCCCGCGATGCCGCCCATGCCCGCATCAAGAAGCTGCTGGATGAAGGCAAGCCGATGCCGCAGTACTTCAAGGATCACCCGATCTACTACGCTGGCCCGGCCAAGACTCCCGCGGGTATGCCCTCCGGATCGTTTGGTCCGACCACGGCCGGGCGCATGGACGGATTCGTCGACCTGTTCCAGAGCCACGGCGGCAGCCTGGTGATGATTGCCAAGGGCAATCGCTCCAGGGTGGTGACCGAGGCGTGCAAGAAGCATGGCGGCTTCTATCTCGGCTCGATCGGTGGCCCGGCAGCCATCCTCGCCCAGAACAATATCAAGAAGGTTGAGCTGGTCGACTTCGAGGACTTGGGCATGGAAGCGATCCGCAAGATCGAGGTGGTCGACTTCCCTGCGTTCATCATCGTGGACGACAAGGGCAACGACTTCTTCGAGCAGCTTGAGCACAAGCACCCTGGCGCACCGGCCGGTGCCGGCGCTCACTAGCATAGAAGCCAGGTCAGTCGGAAAATGGCCCTGCCGGGAGCATGCTTCCGGCAGGGTTTTCTTTTCATCTGTCCCCGCCGAAGGAGGCAGCCTTGCGGGCATCCGACTGCAACCAGACCTTTCTGCCATCCTTGCTCACATCGATCCAGTCGGTGAGCTTGAGGTACCCCATGATGCCCAGCAGATCATGGAGACTCTCGTTGGCAGCCCGCAGATCGGTCCACGGTACCGCGGCAGGATAGGTGGAAAGATCGCGCAACAGCTCGGCCGCGCGCTGTTGTTTCTCCGCGGTGAACCGCTTGCGCGCCTGCATGAGCCGCCATGCCTCGTAGACTCGTTCACAGCCGTGCGAGAGCGACCCGAGCATGATATCCAGCGCCGCCTTAGGCTCCTGCCCGACAATGTCCTTGAGGGAAAGGTCCTCGCGCGAGAACTCCGGCTGTTCGCCGACAAGCTGCATCATCTCCGCGGCGAAGACGTCGCCTGTGTCTCGCCGTGTCATCTGCCACGCGAGTATTCCAAACAACACCAATCCCAGGGCAAGCCAGAGAAGAAAGTGGCTGAAGCTCCAGTCGTACGCCCAGCCGAGCAGGCTCATAACGATGGCAAAGATCAGCGGACCGGCCAGCGCCAGCGGAATGCCCCCGACCAGCTTGAGCGCGATGCGACTCCACAGCAGACTGTCGCGCTGCTTCATCTCGCGCTGGATGCTCCCCATGTCCAGCCCCGGGACTCTTTCATGACGGCTGTCACTCATCCCCAAAAGTATAGCAGGCAGGCCCAGGTTGGGGTGCAAAGCATCGACCTGTTAGTCTAGAATGCGTTGCCATGGAAGCCGACGGGTCCCGGATCGTGCTGGGCAACGATGCAATCGGGCTCGTGAAGACCCTGGAACAAGCGGCGATAGACACTAAAGATGCCTCAGTCTGATCCCGCGAGGCACCTAACGACCCTGGTACGCATGCTTTATCTTCTCATCGTTTCATTGTTGTGGGCCCCGTCATTCGGCCTGGTTAAGCATTACCTGGCCGGCGTCGATTCAAACTTCGTTGCGGGCGCGCGCATCGTGCTTTCGCTTATCGTGTTTCTTCCATTTGTTCGCGTGCGCGGCATTGTTACAAGGCAGTTCGTGCTGCTGGCCGGCATCGGCGCTTTGCAGTTCGGGCTGATGTACGTGCTGTACCTGAAGTCGTTCACCTGGCTCAAGTCTTCCGAGGTGGCGCTGTTCACGATCTTTACTCCGTTGCTGGTGACACTCACGAACGATCTGCTGGAGCGGCGCATCAGTTGGCTGTTCATCGCCACCGCCGCGCTCGCGGTTGTCGGGACGGGGATCATCCAGTGGACGCAGCTCGATCGCGGCGGGCTGCTGCTGGGATTTCTCGTGATGCAGCTTTCCAACGGCTGCTTTGCGGCAGGGCAGGTCGTCTATCGCAAGGTTGCACCGGCCCTGAAGCTGCCGGACCACCAGTTGATGGGAATCCTCTACATCGGTGCGACAATCATCGCGGCCGCCTTTGCCGCAACGTCGGCCGACCTGGGCACCATCACTTCCCTGTCGCTTGTGCAGTGGGTCGTGCTGCTGTACCTGGGCGCGATTGCCTCAGGAGTGGGATTCTTCCTCTTCAATGCTGGCGCCCGCCGCGTCGATGTGGGGGCACTGGCGATCTTCAACAACATAAAGGTACCGCTGGCGATCCTGGCGTCAGTGCTGATCTTCGGGGAAGGCGTTGACTGGCCTCGCCTGATTATCGGCGGCGCGGTGATCGGCGTGGCGCTGTGGATCAATGAGGCGATACTCCGCCGCCGCTCCCGTCAGCAGCGCTCTTGAGTTTCCGTTCCCGCCCGGCCAAGCTGTCCTCAAGACAGGAGACACAGATCATGGAGATTCCCCGGGCCGAGTATCCGCGTCCGCAGTTTGTGCGTGATCGCTGGTTGTGCCTGAATGGCAAGTGGCAGTTCGAGATCGACCAGGGCGACAGCGGTATTGAGCGCGGTTTGCTGGATCGCCGCTTGACCGGCAGCATCATCGTTCCCTTCTGTGCGGAGTCGAAACTTTCCGGCATCGGCAATGCTGACTATCTCAATGCCGTCTGGTATCGGCGGGAGCTGCAGATCCCGGCCGAGTGGACCGGGCAGCGCATCCTGCTGCATTTTCAGGCGGCCGACTACGACACCACCGTCTGGGTGAACGGACAGGAGGTCGCCCGCCATCGCGGGGGATGGACCGGTTTCTCGGCCGACATCACCGCCGCAGCCAAGCCCGGCGAACAGGCCACCATCGTGGTGAGATGCCGCGATTACAACCGAATCCCCGGCCCGCAGGGGAAGCAATCTCGCCTCTATCACAACTCCGGCTGCCACTACACGCGCGTGACGGGAATCTGGCAGACGGTATGGATGGAGCCGGTGCCGCAGATGTATCTGACGCGCCCGAGAATCACCCCTGACCTGCCTGGCCGGCTGTTCCACGTGGAACAATTTGTAAGGGGAAAGTTAGGCAAGGGGAAAATCCGCTACACTCTCAAGCTCGATGGCGATATTGTCAGCCGGGCGGAGGCAGAAGCGCGTGCTCGCAACTGTTCCCGGGCGACTCTCCCCGTGCCGGGGGACAAGCTGCGCCTGTGGGAGATCGGCGTCGGCGGACTGTATGACCTGGAGATCGAGCTGATTGATGAGGGGGGCGATGTCATCGATCGCGCCACCAGCTATTGCGGCATGCGCTCGGTGCAGATCGACGGGCTTAAGGTTCTGATCAACGGCCGGCCGGTGTTTCAGCGGCTCGTGCTCGACCAGGGGTGGTACCCCGATGGCCTGCTCACTGCGCCAACTGACGAGGCACTCATCGGCGACATTCGTCTGGCGATGGAGGCCGGCTTCAACGGCGCTCGCCTGCACCAGAAGGTATTCGAGGAGCGCTTCCTCTATCATGCCGACCGCATGGGGTACCTGTGCTGGGGCGAGTTCGCCGATTGGGGCATAGATCCCGATCGGCCTGACGCCACCATCGTCGCACAATGGCTGGAGGCGCTGGAGCGCGACTACAGCCATCCCAGCATCATCGGCTGGTGCCCGCTGAATGAGACCAGCAAGGCGATCGGCGACCAGATCGACGGCCTGCACGATCTCACGCACGCGCTGTATCTGGCAACCCGGGCATATGACAGCACTCGCCCGGTGATCGATGCCTCCGGCTACGCGCATCGCGTTGTTGATGCGGACATCTACGACTCGCACGACTACGACCAGAACCCGTCGACCTTCCGCGAGCGACACGCCGGGACGGTCGCGGGTGACGTGTTCATCAACAAGCCATGGCAACTTGGCCGACAACATGAGACCATCTCCGTGCCTTATGCCGGGCAGCCGTACTTTGTCTCGGAGTTCGGCGGCATCTGGTGGAATCCGGACGCCCGGCCCGGCGAAGACTCGTGGGGCTATGGCGATCGCTGCAAGACGCTGGAAGAGTTCTATGCCCGCTTTGAGGGACTCTGCTCGGCACTGCTGGATAACCCCGGTATGTTCGGATACTGCTACACGCAGCTCACCGACGTTTTCCAGGAGCAAAACGGCATCTACCGCTTCGATCGCAGCATGAAGTTCGACATCTCGCGCATCCGCGCGATCCAGGCGAGGCCGGCCGCCATCGAGAAGCAGTGAGTCCTTTCGCCATGGCCGTCGTTTTGCCTACCATGGTGCATGGATCAATCTGCGCTTGATGCGTTGCTGCATGCTGCCGTCGTCCCGGAGGCTGACCATCGCTCAGGAAAGGTCGATCGCGCAAGCGAGATTCTTGCCGCTTCTCCTGACCTCGCCGGGCGGAGTATCTTCGCGGCGGCCGCCCTGGGCGATGTCGTCGCCTTGCGGGCACATCTGTCGCGCGATCCATCATTGGCCGTTGCACGAGGCGGTGCGCGCGGATGGTCGCCACTGCTGTATCTGACGTTCTCACTTTTTCTGCGCGATTGTCCTGAGCGGGCCGAGGAGTTTGCATCCTGCGCAAGGCTGCTTCTTGAGCATGGCGCGGATGCCAACGACTACTGGATCTCGCAGTCCGGTGAGCGCGAGTCGGCTATCTATGGCGCCGCCGGCCTCGCCAACTGCCCGGCCGTTACTCGACTGCTGCTGGACGCCGGTGCGAAGGTCACCAATCCGCCGGACAACGAGGTGCTATATCACACCGCCGAGCATCGCGAGCATAGCTGCCTGAGACTGATCCTCTCAGCCGGCCCGGATGCCGACTCGCTGTCCTACTGCATGTGCCACAAGATGGACCAGGAGGATCCGGAGGGGCTGCGGCTGTTTATCTCGGCTGGCGCGGATGTGAACTATCGCCTCAAGGGCGGCGTGCTCGCCGGCTATCGTCCACTGCACTTTGCCATCTTCCGGCGTCGAAGCCTAAAGGTGATGCGCATCCTGCTGGATGCGGGCGCCGACCCGAATCTGCCGGCCGACAATGGAATCACGCCGATCCAGCTTGCCCAGGGCATGGGCTTTCAGATGTCGTGGAACTGATGCGCGAACACGGCGGGCGACCGGCGGAAGATGCGAAGACTCGCCTTCTATATGCCGTGTGCACCGGCGATGAGGCCAGCGCGAGGCAACTGCTGGCTGAGGGCGCAGCGTTCAGCGAAGAGGATCACCATCTGCTGGTGGATGCGGCCGAGGCGGGGAATGTCGAGGGCGTGCGACTCATGCTCAAGCTGGGATTTCCCCAGGACACCCGCCGCACGAGCTACGGCGGCTGGGATGGGCCAGCGCTTCATTACGCCGCGTGGCATGGCCATGCGGAGATTGTGCAATTGCTGATCGACGCTGGAGCTGATGTGCGCGCGACAAACTGCTTCGGCAGCGATGCCCTGGGAACCGCACTGCATGGTTTGCAGCACGCCGGGCACTCGCGTGGAGACGAGGCGGCCGATGTCATCAGGAAGGCGCTTCAGCGGCTGGGGGACAACCGCAACAGATAGCCTATGGACAGGAGTTAGCGGATATGGGATTCATGATGCTGCCTGTGAGATGAAAAACACCTAGACTTGGGCAACAGGGAAAGGAGATCTGCTATGCCGATACGTACTGCCGAGGCCGCATGGGAAGGGGATCTGAAAAGCGGTAATGGCTCGGTGAAGCTGGGCAGCGGGGCGTTTGAGGGGAGCTATTCCTTTGGGACCAGGTTCGAGGATGCCCCAGGGACCAATCCCGAGGAACTGATCGGGGCAGGGCACGCGAGCTGCTTTTCGATGGCCTTGTCGCTAATGCTTACGCAGGCGGGATTTAGGCCCGACCGGATCTACACGAAGGCCAGGGTGTCTATTGATAAGGTCGGCGAAGGGTTTAAGATCACGAAGATAGTCCTTGAAACCGAGGGTAAGGTTCCGGGGATTGACGAGAAGACGTTCGTGGAGCACGCCAACAAAGCGAAGACCGGCTGCCCCGTCTCGCAAGCACTCTCGGCGGTGCCGATAGAGCTGCAGGCTAAGCTGGTGTAGCGGCGGGGGCGGTATTGTCGCCTCTTGTCATAAGCTGCGACATCGCTATACTCCGCGATTCTCTTGATTTAGAGATTTGGACCGGAGACGAGGTAAATGGCAGTTAAGATTCGCATGAAGCGCATGGGCCGCAGCCACCTGAACTTCTTCCGCGTGAACGCGGTGGATTCGCGTTCGCCGCGCGATGGCCGGGTGATCGAGGAGCTCGGCTATTACGACCCGCAAAACAAGGATCAGGCCAAGCAGTTCGTGGTGAACATTGATCGCTGCAAGTACTGGCTGGACCGGGGCGCGATTCCGTCCGAGACGGTGTCGTCGATGCTCAAGAAGGCTGGTCTGGAGCACAAGTCGCTGCGCCTGCCCAAGCCGGGTAAGCCCAAGGCTCAGCCTGAAGAGAAGAAGGAAGCTGCGAACGCCTGATGGTCTGATTTGCGATTTTCGATTTTCGATTGGGCTGAAAAGCTGATCGCAAATCGCCGGTTGAAAATCGAAAATGGCCTTGCGCATAGATGTACTAACCCTCTTCCCGGAGATGTTCGCTCCGATACTCGGGACCAGTATCCCGAAGCGAGCGGCGGAAAAAGGACTGGTCGAATATCACCTGACGAACATCAGGGATTTCGCGACAGACAACCATAAGTCGGTGGACGACAAGCCTTTCGGCGGCGGCCCGGGCATGGTGATGATGTGCCAGGTGGTGTACGACGCCGTAAGGGATGTGGAGGCGAGGGATCCCCGCCCGGCAAGGCGGATCATACTCTCGCCTCAGGGTGTGCCCCTGGACCAGAAGATCGTCGAGCAGCTCTCGCAGGAGCAGCGGCTGCTTTTGATCGCGGGGCACTACGAGGGCTTCGATGAGAGAATCATCGAGGGCCTGAAGCCGATGGAGATTTCCATCGGCGATTACGTGCTTTCAGGCGGCGAACTGGCTGCCATGGTATTGATCGACGCGGTCGTGCGTCTCCTTCCGGGGGCGCTGGGCGCGGAGGATGGAGCGGCGGATGAGACTTTCGCCGACGGGCTGCTGGAGTTTCCCCAGTACACCCGTCCGCGTGAGTTTGAAGGCATGAAGGTGCCGGATGTGCTGCTCTCGGGCGATCACAAGAAGATTGCCCAGTGGCGTCTGCAGCAGCGAATGTTGCGGACGCAGGAGCGTCGGCCGGATCTCTGGCAGAAGTATCTGCAGGAGCACCCGGACGCGCTAAACGAGAAGAAGAAGAAGCGGCGTCGGCCGCCCATTGAATTTGAGATTTAGCTTATTGTTGCCGAGGAAAACGGAGTCGAGTCATGTCACAGGGTATCGTGAAGGAAGTCGAACAGCAGTATCTGAAACCGGAGATTCCGCAGTTCCGCGTGGGTGATACCGTGGACGTCGCGACCCGTATCGTTGAAGGCGACAAGGAGCGCATCCAGGTCTTCTCCGGCACGGTGATCATGCGCAAGGGCTCGGGCATGAACGAGATGTTCACCGTTCGCCGCATCGTCAACAACGAGGGTGTGGAGCGTATCTTCCCGGTCAACTCGCCGCTGATCGCTAAGGTGACGGTGAAGCGCTCCGGCCAGATCCGCCGGGCCAAGCTCTTCTACCTGCGTGACCGCGTCGGCAAGGCCACCAAGCTCTCCGAGAAGAAGGTGAAGAAGGTCGAGGTTCCCGCCGACCAGGCCGCCGCCGAGACCGCGACCGCCTGATGGCATGTGCAGCATTCGGCCGCGCCCGCGGAGAACTCTGAGGGATGATTGGCTGGATACGGAATTTTCTCGCCCCGATTTCCACGCGCAAGACGCTGGGAAATCGGGGCGAGCGCATTGCTGCACAGTACCTCCGCCGACATGGCCACAAAGTCTTGATGCTCAACTATCGCGTGCGTGGCGGCGAGATCGACATCGTCGCCCGTGAGCGTGACACGCTGGTCTTCGTCGAGGTCAAGACCAGTGGCTCTGGCGACGGCCCGGCCCCACATAACCAGGTGACGCGCACCAAGCAGCATCGGCTAACCCGGGCGGCCAGGGCTTACCTGGCACACTATGACCGTCGGCCAAGTTTCAGGTTCGACGTTGTCTCGATCGTCTGGGTCGAAGGCGAGAAACCACGGATCCAGCATCTGCGCAACGCATTTTCCCCCACGTACCAGATTTGACAAATGATCGACACCCATTGCCATCTTTCCTACGGGCCGCTCTTTGACCAGATCGACGCCGTGCTGCAGCGGGCACAGGCCGTCGGTGTCCGGCACATCATCTCCATCGGGACGCGGCTGGATGATTGCCTGCGGACGCTGGATCTGTCGCGGCGGTTTGCCCAGGTGTCGGCGGCCGTGGGGATCCACCCGCATTACGCGGCCGAGGTGAGCGACGATGAGCTTGAGAGGGTGGCGGCGATGTTCTCCGATCCGGATGTGATAGCGGCCGGTGAGATGGGGTTGGACTATCACTACGATTTCTCGCCGCGCCAGCCGCAGCGCAAGGCATTCCAGAGACAATTGGCCGCCGCTACCGCGTCCGGCAAGCCGGTCATCCTCCACTGCCGCGAGGCGGTCGATGATGCGCTGGCGATTCTCAAGGAGGCCGGCCACGTGCAGGGGGTGTTCCACTGCTTCACCGGCCAGATGGACGAGGCGATCCGCATCCTCGACGCCGGATATTACCTGGGGTTCACGGGCATCATTACCTTCAAGAACACCGGGTATTTGCGCGAGATCGTGAAGATGGTCCCGGCCGACCGACTGCTCATCGAGACCGATGCCCCATACCTCTCCCCCGAGCCGCACCGCAGGCAGAAAACCAACGAGCCCTCACTAATCGAGTACACCTTCCGCAAGGCGGCCGAAGTCCGCGGCGTGAGCCTTGGTGAACTGGTCGAACAGACGACCGCCAACGCCCAGCGGCTCTTCTCGCTGAAGCTGGGCTGACCATCGCCGATCGTGTGGGTTCTGGAGCCGTTTCACCCAAAGTGGAGCGGGCGGTCCCCGCCCGCGAGAGGTAAGGTGGTCCTCGACGAACATACGACATCAGGGCCAGGAAAACCGTGAGACACACATCAGTTCCTCCTTTTCACTACAAAGCGACGAAGTAACTCAATGTGAATGCTCCTCGGGTAGACTTCTGCCGATTCGAAGGCTCACGGCCTACAGGACAAGCCTCTCCATGTGAGGCTGAGCAGCTCTACAGCAACTACGTTTTCTTCTTGCTTGCGTCACCCTGGTCGGCACGGCCGGCGAGGCCTTCCACAAAATCCTTTGCTTCGCTCAGGGAGCAGCGGTGGCATTCCCGGGTGAGCTCGATGGCTTCCATGAGTTGGCCGCGTTCGATCAGTTCCAGGATCATCTCTTCCTGCCGTGCCTTGTCGGCCGGGCGTGAGATATAGTCATGGACATTGCTCTGCTCCTGGCGCACTTGGACGACCGAGCGAAGCATGTCGATGACCGCGTCGACATTTGGCGTGATCCATGAACCGCCGCCGCGCCATTCGATGCGGATCACATCGTCAAGCACCTGCACGGGATAGTGCAGCCACCGCATCCCCTTGTGATGGCGCTGCTGCTCCTCGATGATTCGGCCCTTAAGCTCCGGGAGCTGATCGTTCCTCTTAAGCCCGATCTCCAGGTACTGCCGCAACTCGGTGCGCGCTCCTCTTCTGCCGCGGGTTATGACCTTCTCCTTCACCTTGCGAATCCATCCAATCTCGCTGGTGTCCAGCTCCAGCACGACAGGGTCACTATCCGGCAGGCGGTGATTGCGCAGCGATCTGAACTTTATAAATAGCCGTGGCGGGCTGTAACGCATCAGCCAGTTCTCGCTGCGGAAGGCATTCAGGAACGAGGTAAGAAACAGCAGCCAGAGAAGAAATGCGAAGCAAGTGAAAAACCACCCAAACACCGGCGCGCCGCCCGCGACAATGACAGCTACACCAATCCCAACCAGTACCCCGCCAACAACGACCGGAAGAAGGCTGGCCAGCCACGACTCGCGAAAGACAATGTCCAACGGCCTTATCGGGGTGTCGGTGATGGAGCGGAATTTCATTGGTGTTGATCTTAACGTCGCATACGCTCTGGAGATACTCTCTTGGGGACCAGAGGTTCTGTCCATCCATGCGATATGAAACGCGAGCCCCTCGCGGAAAAGCCGCGATCTGGAGTCCTGCTGTGCAAACTTCAGCGTGCCAAAGCGCAAGAGAATTCTTGCGTGGAGGATCGCGCAGAGCGGGTAGACTAAAGGTGATCATCTCCGCGAGCTACAGGACAGACATCCCGACATTCTCCAACAGGTTCAAATACCACGACCCGTCTTCCGAGTTCCTCTTCACACCTCCAGCGGCCAAACCCCTGGAAGGCCATAGCATCCAGCTAAGCCTTTTCGACCAAACCAAAGGGAACTGGCGGCGACAGTAAGGAGTGAATCCGCTACCTGGGGGCAACGCTAGGAGCCATGGGTAGAAGACTCCAAGGCTGACCAACTCTTGCTCGGGACGGCCACATGTAACGCATTCCCCGCGGCGATGTGTACAATTCCCCGCCAGTCGATATGCCGGAATTACTGCTCAGTTCAGATTCGCTCACCAAAAGCTTTGGGCCGCGGACTTTGTTCGCCGGGATCTCGCTTTCCCTGTTTGAGGGTGAGCGGACGGGGTTGATTGGGCCTAATGGGACGGGGAAGTCTACTCTGCTGAAGATCCTCTGTGGGATGGAGGCGGCCGACTCGGGGACAATCACGATGCGGCGGGGGCTGAGGTTGGCGTATGTGCCGCAGGATGATGTTTTTCCAGAGGGAGCAACCGTCGAGAGTGTGCTGGAGGAGGCGATCGCCGGCGAGCATCTGTCGCATCGGGAGATGCTGGCGCAGGTGTCGATCATCGCCGGCAAGGTAGGGTTTGAGGATCGCTATCAGGAGGTCGCCACGCTGTCGGGTGGGTGGCGAAAGCGGTTGGCGATCGCGCGGGCGCTTATCACGAATCCCGATCTGCTGCTCCTGGATGAGCCAACGAATCACCTGGACTTGGCCGGCATCGAGTGGCTGGAGGACTATCTCTCCGATGCGCCGTTCGCGTTTCTGGTGGTAACGCATGACCGCTATTTCCTTGAGAACGCCACCAATCGCGTAATCGAGCTGTCGCAGGCATATCCGGATGGCTACTTCAGCATCAACGGCTCGTATGTTCAGTTCCTTGAGAAGCGGGAGGAATTCCTCGAGGCGCAGCGATCCGAGCAGGCGTCGATCGCCAGCCGCGTACGGCGTGAGATCGAGTGGCTCAAGCGCGGCGCCAAGGCGCGCACGACCAAGGCCAAGGGCCGCATCCAGGAAGCGCACCGGCTGATGGCGGACCTGGCCGACCTGCGGGCGCGCAATCGTGCCGGGCGGAAGATCGAGGTTGATTTCAGTGCCACCGGCCGACAGACGCGCAAGCTGGTCTCGTTCAAGGGTGTGGGCAAGTCGATGGGCGAGCGGCAACTGTTCAGTGACGTGAACTTCGTGCTCTCGCCGGGGAAGACCACGGGGATCGTCGGGCCAAACGGCAGCGGCAAGACCACCATGCTGCGCCTGATCACCGGCGAGCTCCAGCCGGATGCCGGCAGCATCGAGCGGGCCGACGAGCTTCGCTATCTCTATTTTCGGCAGCATCGCCAGCAGCTCGACCTCGCGCAGACGCTGCGGCGGGCTCTCTCGCCGAAGGGAGATACGATCTTCTATCAGGATCGGCCAATCCACGTGTCCGGCTGGGCGAGCCGCTTCCTCTTCCGCAAGGAACAACTGGACACGCCGCTGGGTATGCTCTCCGGCGGGGAGCGGGCGCGGGTGCTGATCGCCCAGTGCATGCTGCAGCCTGCCGACGTGCTCATCCTGGATGAGCCGACCAATGACTTGGACATCCCTTCGCTGGAAGTGCTGGAAGAGAGCCTGGATGAGTTCCCGGGAGCGGTGGTGCTGGTGACGCACGATCGCTACATGATCGATCGGCTCTGCGATGAACTGGTCGGGCTGGATGGCCACGGCGGATGCGGACTGTATGCGGACCTGAGCCAATGGGAGGCGGCATGCGACGCGGCCGAGCGGCGCGAGCAGGAGAGGGCGGCCCAGGCCAGGCGCAGGGAGTCACCCAAACCGGCCTCCGAGGAGTCAAAGCCAAGGAAGAAGCGCCTCACATGGAACGAGCAGCGCGAGCTGGAGACGATCGAGGAGAGGATCATGTCGGCCGAGGCGGAAGTGGAGGCAGCGCAGAAGCAGATGGAAGACCCGGCCGTGCTCGCCGATCACAGCAAACTTGCCGAGGCCTGCGCCAGGATGGATAAGGCACAAAAACTCGTGCAGCAACTCTACACCCGCTGGGCGGAGCTGGAAGAAAAGCAATCTGGGTAGAAAGCATCAGGAACCACAGATGAGCACAGATACGCGTTAAGGATTGTGTGAAGTTACTTGAGATCCGATTCCTTGGCGAGGCTTGGGTAAGCATCTTTGCTTTCGTGTGAGAGCAGGCCCACCCAAAGCGGAGCAGGCGGTCCTCCGCCAGCGGGAGATAAGGTGATCCTCGACGGGCATTCGCTTCGAACCGACTGCGCTCGCGGCCGCAGGAACTGCGGGAGGTACGGTGATCCTTTACGAACACGACGATCAGAGCCAGGGAAGCCAATACGAAGTCCCGCGGCTTGATGACAAGTCACTCCACTTGCAGTAGAGCAGATTCGCCATTTGGTTACGCCCGTTCCAAGGACGCGGATACACGCGCCAAGCAGCAATAGTCAAAGGCCCGTGTGCATCTGTTGTGCCACTACAACTAGAACGTGTACTGTATTGCTGCGTAGACGAAGTCGATGTCTTCACTTGGGGGTAACGTCCTGAATTGTGCGCACATTTGAAAAGGCAGCTCGTCCGCTGGAAGGTGTTGGTGTGTAGACAACCCTTACCAGACAGGAGAGCTGCATGGACAGCGTAACAGAAGCGGCGCAGGAAGGAATGGGCGAGGCCTTGACGGCGGCGTTCTCGGTGGACGTCGAGAAGGTGCGTGGGCACCTGGACCAGGTGGTGCGGGCCAGCGTGGAGCAGACGCTCAATGCCCTGCTGGACGCCGAGGCCGAGCGGGTGTGCCAGGCCGGGCGCTACGAGCGGAGCCCCGAGCGGCAGGACACGCGGGCTGGCAGCTATGAGCGGAAGCTGCAGACCAAGGCCGGGGAAGTGACCTTGAAGGTGCCGCGCCTGCGGAAGCTGCCCTTGGAGACGGCGATCATCGAACGCTACCGGCGGCGGGAGAGCAGCGTCGAGGAGGCGCTGATCGAGATGTACCTGGCCGGGGTGAGCGTGCGGCGGGTGGAGGACATCACCGAGGCCCTGTGGGGCACGCGGGTGAGCCCCTCCACGGTCAGCGAGCTGAACCAGAAGATCTACGGCCAGATCGAGGCGTGGCGGAACCGGCCGATCGAAGGCGAGCATGCCTACGTGTACCTGGACGGGATCTGGCTGAAGCGTTCCTGGGGCGGAGAGGTCAAGAACGTGGCGGTGCTGGTGGCGATCGGGGTGAATCAGGAGGGTTTCCGGGAGATCCTGGGCGTGGCCGAGGGGGCCAGGGAGGATGCCGAGAGCTGGCGGACGTTCCTGCGGCACCTGAAAGAGCGGGGGCTCAAAGGCGTGCGGCTGTTCATCAGTGACAAGTGCCTGGGGCTGGTGGAGGCATTGGGCGAGTTCTACCCCGAGGCGGCGTGGCAGCGGTGCGTGGCGCACTTTTACCGCAACGTGCTGAGCGTGACGCCCAAGGGCAGGGCCAGAGCCGTGGCGGCGATGCTGAAGGCCATCCACGCCCAGGAGGACCGGGAGAGTGCCCGGCAGAAGGCTGAGGCGGTGGTGGCGAAGCTGGAGGCGATGAAGCTGCCCAAGGCGGCGCAGGTCGTGCGGGAGGGGATAGAGCAGACGCTGAGCCACATGGCGTTCCCGCGTGAGCACTGGCGGTGCCTGCGGACCAACAACCCCTTGGAGCGGCTGAACCGGGAGATCCGGCGGCGGACGCGGGTGGTGGGGGCGTTCCCCGACGGCACCTCGGCGTTGATGTTGGTGGCGGCGCGGCTGCGGCACATTGCCGGCACACGCTGGGGCCTGCGGCGGTACTTGGACATGGGTCGGCTGGGGGCGTCGGCCGAGATCGAACCGGAAG
>JAKORQ010000526.1 GCA_029777755.1 Planctomycetota bacterium | reverse complement strand
GTTTGGCATCACATATGGCACACTTTACTGTACGGACAGGCACATCCCACACAGGCCATGCTGCAATGAGCGGATGAAAACGACCGTGAAAAACCTTGCATTCCAAGGCTTGGCAACCCACAATGACGGCCGAACCGATGAGCGAGATTGGAAACGCTACAGTCACGGAGATCAGCCGGCGAGCGGGATGCTCCATTGCCACAGTCTCGCGTGTCATCAACAACAGCGGCGCGGTTAGCCCGCAAACACGCGCTTCCGTGCTCAAGGCCATCCGCGAGACACAGTACCTTTCCGCCCGTTCCGCCAGGCGCATCGGGCGCAAAGCCGCCGCTTCCCGTGACACCGAATCGGTCATCGAGATCGTCCAGCATCGCCACTCCCCGCTTGAGGATCTGTCTACTGAAGCCGGCAGGGTCGAGGTCGGTCCGCTGCATGAGGCTCCGCGGGGCGGCTACGCCAAGGCCCCGCTGGGAAGCTCCTTTTACCGCCGCATCGTGGATGGGGCCGTAGAGGAACTGGGCCGCTGGGGTTTCCGCGCCCAGTTGCGCATCGAGTCGGATCTACTCAATGCCGACATGCTCGCCAACATCAATTCCCCTGCCCGTAAGGGTGTCTTGCTGCTTGGTGAGGCATCGCCAAAGGTGGAGCAGTTCGTGGAGCAGTGCATTCACCCGGTCGTGCTGGTGGACCTCAACTACGCCGGCCGGGCTGATGTGGTGACCAGCGACAACTTCGCCGGCATCCGCACGGCGTTTGACCACCTGTACAGCCTTGGCCATCGCCGCATCGGCTACGTTGGGCGAAGGGATGAAGATCCCTCCTTCTTCGAGCGTTTCACGATGTACAAGCTGAAGATGGCCGAGGCTAATCTTCCCGTCCGGCCTGATTGGGTATACACAGGTCACACTCATATAGACCTCACCGCGGCCGGCGTGAGGCGCATCCTGGAGCTGAAGGATCGACCCTCGGCGCTGATCGCCGCCAATGACTGTTACGCCCTGGGCGTGATCCGGGCGGCCGCCGCGTTGGGCATCTCAATCCCGAAAGACCTTAGCGTGGTGGGGTTTGATGACGAGGATTTCTCGTCGCTGGTGACCCCGCCCCTGACAACGATACACGTTCCACTTTCAGAAATGGGCCGTCAGGCAGTACGGCAGTTGATGATCCCCATACTTGGAGGGCCGCCGGCCTCACATCGTGGCTGCGCGGTGCGTCTGCTACCGGAGTTGGTGGTACGCGCCTCATCAGCACCGCCCGCCTGATGATCGCATACAGCACAGTTTTCCATGCAGGAGGCGAAATAGATGGTTCGCAAAGCGATACTCTCGGCAGCAATTGCCGCCGTGTTCAGTACCGGGGCGTACGCCGCAGTGTACACCTACACCGGTACCCGCGCAGGCGGCGACTGGACCGATCCAACAAAGTGGCAGGACGAGAATGGTGATCCCGGCTACCCCAAGGCAGGCGACACTGCCCTGCTTCATGTCGCGGTAGAGAGTTGGACGTATCTCACTGTCGGGTCAGGAGGGGCAGCCGTGGGAAATCTCTCGGCCCGTCCTAAGTGGTCGCAGCTCTACCGGATCCGCACCACATCCGGCAACAAGCCCACCTTCCTCTTTGACAACAATGGCAACGACTCTGTCGTCACCCTCACCAGTGCCAGCAATAACGCCAGCTACACTGCCGGCCTGGTACTCGGCGCAGACAACAATGCCATGAATGTTGGCCTGGCCAACAATCTGGTGGTCAACAACGATGGCACCCGCCTTCCCAGCGGCAAGCTCACCTTCGGCACCCGTTCCACCATCACTGGCGGATCGCTGGAGAATCGTGTCACGATCACGACACAGGCCCTGGGCACCGGCAAGATCACGACGGCGGTGGAGGGCACTGCCACCTTCATCGGGGACTGGGTTGTCGATGGCGCCAATGCTCTCCTGGACATGAACGCGGACAGCTTCGGCCATGAGAGCAACTCCGTCACTCTGCGCAATGGCGGCACGCTCGATATCACCGCCGGCGCTTTTGATTCCTCCGGTTTCTCGTGGAACCGCACCCTCTCGGGCAACGGCACGGTACTCGTCCATGCAAATGGCCTGGTCATCGACTCGGGCACAATCAACCTGTCGGGTGATGATCAGATTGTCTTCAGAGGCGATCTGATTCTTGGTCCCAACTCAGTGCTGAACTACACCGGGACTTTCACCGGTGAGAACATGACGCTGATCTCGGCCAACTCCATCACCGGCACCTTTGGCACCGTCAATGCTCCCGGCTACCAGGTAGCCTACACGCCCGACGGCGTCATGCTGGTTGTCCCCGAGCCTGGCAGTGTTGCCCTGCTCCTGGGAAGCGCCGGCATGTTCCTTGTTTCGCGAAGGCGCAGTTCATCTCGTCAATAACTGGTTCAGCAACTCATACAGGAGGTGCACATGAACCTGCAGAAGCGATCAAGACAGCTACTGACGCTCGGTGCGGCAGTAGCTGCACTGGCGGTCTTCGGCCCGCGATTCGCGCATGCTGAAGATCTCTACTGGGACGCCAATGGCGATGACGCCGGCGTCGGTGGCAGCGGCGTATGGGATACCGCTGCCTCGTCCTGGCGTGCGGGTAGCACTGAAGGAGACCCGCAAGCCTGGGGCAATAGCGGAGAGGACATCGCCCACTTCGGTGGAACGGCCGGTACGGTGACGCTCAATCCCGATTCGACCGACATCAATGTCGGCGGGATGAACTTCACCACCAACAACTACATCATCGCCGGCCCGGAGAATGGAACGGCCACGCTCAATCTCGCCGGCGCCACTCCGACCATCACCACCGGCAACAACGTGAAGGCGACGATCTCTGCCACCATTGCCAATGGCAGCCTGATCAAGGAAGGAGCCGGTACGCTCGCGCTCACCGGCGCGAACAGCTACTCCGGCGACACCATCCTGAATGCCGGTATGCTGGCGATCGGCAACGCCGAGGCCCTCGGTTCCGGCACGCTGATCATCAACGGCGGCACCATCAGCGACAACGGCGAATCCGTGACGCTCGCGGCCAACAATGCCATGGTCTGGAATGGCGATTTCATGGCGCGTGCGACGTTCATCAAGTCGCTCAACATGGGCACAGGGAACATCACCCTGGCCAAGGATGTGACTATCACCACCGGCAACGGCACCTGGGGATCGACCGTCACCTTCGGCGGCGTTATCTCTGACGGCGACGAGAGCTATTCAGTGCGAATCGTCGCCGGCGGCGCAAACCCCGGGGCGGTTTGCTTTGACGGTGAGAACGACTACGACGGCGGCACCATCCTGCAGAGCGGTACCCTTCGCATAGGTAACGGCAAGGCGCTGGGCACCGGGCCGATCACCTTTGCGGGCGGAACCCTGGCAACCTCGAGCTGGGAAGTGCCAGTCACGATCGCCAACAACAATGCCATCATCGTTGAGGGCCCGATCAACATCGCCGGCGGTACCGGGGCAATCGACCTGGGCAATGGTGATGTGTCACTCAAACAGAGCAGCACGGTCAACCTGAGCAACGGCTCTCTGACGATCGGCGGGAACATCTCCAACGTGGGCAGCACCGGATATGGACTGGTATATGTCTCCGGCCAGTACAGCTCGACCCTTACGCTGCGGGGCGCCAACACTTTCGATGGCGGCGTCACCGTGACCACGACCTCCAACAGCCGCGGCGCGACCCTCATCATCGCAAACCTGGGTGTTGATGAGACCGCCTCGGCCATCGGCACCGGCACGCTCACTATCGGCCCGGTCCTCAGCGGCACGCTCAGGATCGACAACCGCAGCGGCGCGGCCGGCACACTGGCCACCAACAACGCCCAGCAGTGGAATGGCGATTTCACCTTCATGGGCCAGCACTCGCTGAACATGGGTACCGGCAGCGTGACGCTCGGCGGAGATCGCATCGTCACTGTTTCCGCCAACACGTTCACGATTGGCGGTGCTATCGGCGATGGCGGCAACGGCTACAGCCTCACCAAGGCCGGGGCCGGAACGATGGTGCTGGCAGGCAACAACACCTACAGCGGCAACACCATCGTCTCCGCTGGTACGCTTACGCTCGCTGACTCCGGCTCGATCCTTCTGGACATCAACGATGGTTCCAACAGCGCCATCCTTGGCACCGGGACGATAAACCTCAACGGCATCCTGGTGCTGGATGTTGCCGATGCCACCGTGGGTGAATGGACGATCGTCGATCCAGCGCTCAACGTGGTGTATGGCGATGGGTTTGGCCTGATGTTCGCGGGAACCGGAACCAGTTTTGCCGCTTCCGACGACCTCTTCACCGCCAGCTACGGCGGGCGGGACTGGACGTTCGATCGCACCTCCGGAGTCCTGATTGCCGTTCCCGAACCCGGGGCGGTGTTCGGCATCCTCGGAGTGGCCGGCCTGGCCCTGGCTCGCCGTCGGCGGAGCAGGTAAGGCAATTTCCAGTGCACGCCGGCGGGAAACCGCTGCGTGCGCTTTTCGACAGGCGGATGCAGACAGCGCATCCATAGGCGATTCGGTTCAATCTATTGAGAAAGGCTGTTAATGAGCGCCACAATTTCCGGCTGCCCGGCAACGACAACCAAGAGCTGTTCCAGGATCAAGATAGTGGGTGAGGCTATTCCCAATATCCCGTGGGAGGATAAGCCCGCAGGATACAGTGAACTTGTATGGCGCTTTTCGGGCAACCCCGTCATCGATCGCCATCCGATTCCCAAGGCCTTCTCGATCTATAACAGCGCCGTTGTGCCGTTTGAGGGCGGTTTCGCGGGTGTGTTCCGCACGGAGTACAAGACCCGCATGCCGCACCTGCACGCAGGCTTCAGCAAGGATGGCATCAACTGGCAGATCGAGCATGACGAGATCAAGATGACCGGCGCTGACCCGGAGATCGCCCGCTACGAGTTCGCCTACGACCCGCGCGTCACGAAGCTCGAGGACTGGTACTACGTCCAGTGGTGCAATGGCTACCACGGCCCCACCATCGGCCTGGCCCGCACGCGCGACTTCAAGCACTTTGAGCAGCTTGAAAACGCCTTCCTGCCCTATAACCGGAATGGCGCACTGTTCCCCCGCAAGATCAATGGTCGATACGCCATGCTTTCGCGCCCGTCCGATACCGGGCACACCAAGTTCGGCGACATCTTCTATTCCGAGTCCCCTGACCTGGTCTACTGGGGGCGTCATCGCCATGTTATGGGCCGGGGCGGCAACTGGTGGCAGGACACCAAGATCGGCGCCGGTCCCTCCCCCATCGAGACATCGGAAGGCTGGCTGTTGTTCTATCACGGTGTGCTGAACTCCTGTAATGGATTTGTCTATTCCACCGGCGCTGCGCTGCTGGATCTTGAGCAGCCCTGGAAGGTGCTGTATCGCTCGGCCGAGCATATTCTCGCCCCCGAGGCGCTATACGAAACCACCGGCACGGTGCCGAACGTTGTCTTCCCCACGGCCGCCCTGTGCGACGCTCCCACCGGCCGAATCGCCCTCTACTGTGGCGCTGCGGACACGTTCACAACCCTGGCGTTTGTCAATGCGTTTGAACTTATTGACTGGCTGAAGACGCAACCAAAGGTCTGCTGACACCACTTAAGGTCCATGTGCGGTGCATGCGCGCCGCCGGGAGGTAATGCATATGTTCACGAGGAAATGGATGGCAGCATTGCTGTCATCGACAATAGCCTGCGCCGCCACTGCGTTGGCATCGCAGGTGAGCCTCGGCCAGAATGGATGGGAGATATCCACGGCCGAGCTGGGCAAATTCACCATCGGCTACCCCAAGATCGGGCCGGATGGCAATCGTCATGCGCCTACCGCCAGCGAGGTGAAGGAGAATGCCGTCAGCCTCAGCTACCCCGGCGGGGGAAACCTGCTTATCGAGCAGACCTCCCCGGGCATCTATCGGCTGCACTTCACCTCCCTGCCTGATGACGCAAAGGCGCTGCGCATCGAGTCGACCTTACCCAAGACCATCAAGGGCAAGGCGAGCTGGAGCATCGACAACAAGCCCGAGCAGAAGTTCCTGGAGACCTATGGCGGCCAGCCATTCCTCTTCAAGGGGGATGCCAAGCGCTTCGCGGTTAAGGACAGCACCGGCGACGGTTTTGCCTTCATCGCCGAATGGGGCTTCCAGCAGCTTCAGGACAACCGCGAGTGGAATACCGACAGCACCGTATGGTTCATGACCGGTGACATGCCCGGGCAGGGTGAAGCCTGGATGACCATCAAGATTGCCGATTCCTTCGACGGCACCCCCATGCCGGCCGCTGCGCCTGCAGCGCCGGTCGCGCAGGCGGCTCCCGCCGTACCGGCCGCCGACAGGAAGATCTCCAAGCCCGTCTTCTCGCTCGCCGAGAAGGGCCCGGTGATCAATGCGGGCGTGGCCGGCACGATCAATCTCTCGCTGCCCTCCCTTGAGGGCGCGAAGGCCGCCGCCACCGACATCAAACTCTCTGCCGACAAGAAGACGCTGACCTTCAGCTATGCCAACGGCGGCAACGCGCAGATCAAGCTCAACGGTGAGGACAGCATCACGCTTTCCTTCTCCAATCTGCCTGATGCGGCCAAGGCGATCCGTATGGAATCGCACCTGTCTATCAACTACAACACCGGCGGCACCTATAGCTTTGATGACGCCGCGCCGCAGCAGTTCCCGCGTGAGAAGCCCACGCCGCCGTTCCTCTACCATGGGAATGCCCAGAAGGTGGCGATCCTGCATCCCACCGGCGCCGGCTTCTCCGTGAGCGGCTTCCCGCTGGGCACCTATCAGCAGCTCCAGGACAACCGCGAGTGGAACTGGTCGATCTTCGTGTGGTGGTTCTCGATCCCCCTGCCTGAGGGCAACCCCACCCCCAGCTTCACGCTGAAGCTGGATGCACCGGCCGGCGCCGCGACCGAGGTGAAGGCCATGATCGACCGCTACGGCCAGCACATTCCCAAGGACTTCCCGGAAAAGGTGACGTCTGATGAGGATCTGCGCCGCGATGCGGAGGAAGAGAAGGAGTACTTTGCTTCGCTTAAGCCTCCCGCCCTCGATCGCTTCGGCGGTATGCCCGGCAGCGGTGAGAAGTACGGCCTGAAGAAGACAGGCTTCTTCCACATTGAAACCGTCAACACCGCCAGCGGCCCGATCCAGGTACTGGTGGATCCCGATGGCAATGCCTTTTTCCAGCTTGGCATCTGCACTTTCGCCAACCCCTGCGACGACTACACCACCGTGCGTGGCCGGGAGAGCATCTACGAGTGGCTGCCCCCGCGCGACCATCCGCTGTTTGGCTCGGCATGGCGTCCCAATGACCCGGGCGTGTTCTCGTTCTACCTGGCGAACCGCGTGCGCAAGTACGGCAAGCCGTTCGACCACACCGAGTTCTTCGCCGAGAGCATCGAGCGCGTGCGCAAGTGGGGCTTCAACAGCGCCGGCGCATTCACGGCGTACCCGCCCTCGATCATGCAGCTCGTGCAGGAGCGGAACTTCCCCTACGTGACGTTCCTGCCCATGGGCGACATTGGCAAGTATGAGATCACCAACCGCGTGTGGGACCCCTTCCAGCCCAATGTCGAGGAAGCCTTCGACAACGCGTTTTCGCGCCTCGCCGACAAGGTCAACGATCCCATGCTGATCGGCTACTTCCTCACCAATGAGCCGCTGCTGGAGGATGTTCCGAAGATTGTGCCCACGCTGAAGGCATCGAAGTCGCCCGCCAAGGGCCGGCTGGTCCAGCTCCTGCAGGACAAGTACAAGGAGATTTCCGCCTTCAACGCCGCGTGGGGCACGAACGCCGCAAGCTTTGAGGACCTGAAGGAAACTCCCCTAACCATCGCCACCAAGCAGGCCAGCGATGACATGAAGGAGTTCTTCGAGCTGTTCCTCGAGACCCGCTATAGCCTCGTCAACAAGTACTTCCGCAAGTACGACCCCAACCACCTGCTGATCGGCGATCGCTGGATGCCCGGCACGGCCAACAGCGAGCCGCTTATCCGCATCGCCAGCAAGTACTATGACGTGCTGAGCATCAACTACTACACCTACGCGATCGAGAAGGATTACCTGGATCGCCTATACAAGTGGTCCGGCGGCCGGCCGATGCTGTTCAGCGAGTTTTACTTCGCCTGCCGCGACCAGGGCTTAAGTGGCGGCGGCCGGCAGATGAACAACCAGCTCGAGCGGGGCCTGGCCTATCGCAACTACGTCGAGCAGTCCGCGGCACTGGGCTATGTGGTTGGCATCCAGTGGTTCTCGCACATCGACCAGGCGGCCACCGGCCGATTCTTTGAGGGCTTCAACGGCGAGGCCGCCAACATCGGCCTCGTGAACGTCGCCGATCGCCCCTACAAGGAATTCCTGGCCGAGGCGATGAAGACAAACTACAGCATCTACGATGTTCTGTTCCGTGAGCGGCCGGCGTTTGCCTTTGACGACCCCCGCTTCCACCAGAAGTCGGGCGGCCGCAAGGTTATGGCGATCAACCGCGTGACCAACCCGATCGTGTTGGACGGCAAGCGCGATGAGTGGCCTGCCTTCCCGCCGACCATGGTGGGCAAGAGCGGCCTGGTTCTCGGTGCTGACACCGGCGGCCTGGAGGCCACCTTCCGCATGGCCTGGGACGATGAAAACCTTTACCTCTATGCCGAGGTGAAGGACACCACCCCGATGAACAACGAGGCTGACGACGGCAGCATCTGGTTATACGACAGCATCGAGTTGTTCACCGGGTATGAGAACCTCGACCAGACCGGCAGCCTGCAGTTTGGTGATCGCCAGATCCTGATCCGCGGCGCCAAGGCTCCCGAGGGCAAGAAGGGTGTGTACTTCATCAACGCCCCCAAGCAGTATGACGCGCAGTGCGTGGTTGTGCCAGGTATCGATGGCCAGAGCTACATCGTCGAGGCGGCCATCCCGTTTGAGGCATTGGGCTTCAAGCCCCGCAAGGGTCAGGAGATCCTCTTTGACCTGTGCGTGAATGACAATAACGGTGGGCGCGTGCAGCTCGCCTGGAACGGCACCTCCCAGAACTCCAAGAATCGCGGAGTCTGGGGACGGGCCGAACTCCAGTAGCGGTCCACCCATCCATAGCCACAAGAAGAGCCCGGGGTTTAAACCGTCCCGGGCTCTTTGCGTTCTGGCTCATGCGCTACTCGCGCCTCAAGTGCTATTCCACTTCGCTGGCCTCATAGCGCAGGTAGCGCGACTTGAGCCAGCGCACTCCCAGAAGGTCCTTGAAGGCGCGCAGCGCGCGGTTGCGGAACCCGTATTTTGCCGTTCCCGCGAAGCGGTGTGAATGTTTCACCGGCACTTCTAGCACGGTATACCCGCGCATTTTTACCAGAGTGGGCATGAACCGGTGGGCGCCGTTGAACATGAAGATGCCATCGAGGCAGTGTCGCTTGTAGACCTTCAGGCTGCAGGCCGAGTCGTTGATCGTCTCGCCGGAGAGCTTGTTGCGGATACGGTTGGCCTGCCGTGACTGCCAGCGGCGGAACGCGGTATCGTTGCGATCCTTCCGCCAGCCATTGATCATGTCATACCCTTCAGTCTCCAGCAGCTTAACCAGGCGGGGTATCTCTTCCGGGTCATTCTGGAGGTCGGCATCGATGGTGGCGATAACTTCGCCACGGGCAAAGCGAAAGCCGGCCTGGAAGGCAGCGCTCTGGCCGGAGTTTCTTGCCAGCCGGATCAACCGCAGCCATGGGTACTTGCCCTTTGCCTCGCAAAGCAGGCGCGGGGTGTCGTCAGTGCTCCCGTCATCGACGATGACCACCTCAAATGTCCGGCCAAGCTCCTTCAGCGCCGCCTCTACGCGCGTAAGCAGCGTTGGGATCACCTCCTGCTCGTTGTATGCCGGAATTACCAGTGACAGGTATGGCTTTTCGCTCATGCCGCGATCTCTTCCTCTTCCAGTATTTCAGCCGGGTCAGGCTCAGCGGCCTTCAGCCGCCACTCGAGCCATCTGATCAGCCTGGGCGTAATCAGGAAAGCCAGCCCGCATGCCGCCACAACATCGCTTACATGGTGCGAAAGTTCCAGCACACGCTCGACCCCAACCAACGCCGCCGCAATATACGCGACCGCCGCCCATTTGGGGTAATACCGCGCCAGGCAGATCGCCGTTGCAAATGCGAGCATGGTATGCCCGGAAGGAAACCCCATCCCTGGAGCTGAAAGGATCAAAGTCGTAAGCCGATGCCAGCAGACGATCCGGCGTAAGCGGCCGCGATCTGCCCACGACAAACTTCAGCACATCCCCCCACACGCTCGTCGCTGCGCACAGCAGGATGACGCATCCGCGTCTCCAGTGCAGGCCGGCGCAAAGCACCAGCGCCAGCGACAATGCCGCTGCCGTTCGGATATCCCCCAGCGACTTGAAAAG
>JAKORQ010000525.1 GCA_029777755.1 Planctomycetota bacterium | reverse complement strand
TTCGGCCGGCCTCACGCTTGGCTACATCTATGTGCAGCCGAATTTCCTTGCGGAAATCGCACCTTTCAACATCATACGCATGGTGCATTCCAATGCGCTGGTGGTCTGGCTGCTGGTGGGCTTCTTCGGCGCGACCTACTTTCTCATCCCCGAGGAAGCGGAGCGGGAGATCCACTCCCCGGCGCTGGCCTATCTGCAGCTCGCCATTCTGCTCATCGGCACGCTGGGCGCCGTGCTGACCTATCTCTTCAACCTGTTCGACGGCAATTTCCTGCTCGGCAAGCAAGGCCGCGAGTTTCTCGAGCAGCCGCTGTGGGTCAAGGTCGGCATCGTCGTGGCCGCGCTGATCTTCCTGTACAATGTGTCGATGACCGTGCTGAAGGGGCGCAAGACCGCCATCTCCTCGATCCTGCTGATGGGATTGTGGGGGCTGGCGCTGTTGTTCCTGTTCGCCTTCTACAATCCGTCGAATCTTGCGCTCGACAAGCAGTACTGGTGGAACGTCATCCATCTGTGGGTAGAGGGCGTGTGGGAACTGATCATGGCTTCCATTCTCGGCTTCCTGATGCTGAAGCTGACAGGCGTGGATCGCGAGGTGGTTGAGAAATGGCTCTATGTCATCGTCGCCACCGCCCTGTTCTCCGGCATTCTCGGCACCGGCCATCACTATTACTGGATCGGCATGCCCGCCTACTGGCAGTGGATCGGTTCGATCTTCTCGTCCTTCGAGATCGTCCCCTTCTTCGCCATGATGTCCTTCGCCTTCATCATGGTGTGGAAAGGCCGGCGCGACCATCCGAACAAGGCCGCGCTATTGTGGAGCCTCGGCTGCTCAGTGCTGGCGTTCTTCGGCGCGGGGGTGTGGGGCTTCCTGCACACGCTGCATGGCGTCAACTATTACACCCACGGCACCCAGGTCACGGCGGCGCATGGGCACCTGGCCTTCTATGGCGCCTATGTCTGCCTGAATATCGCGCTGTTCACCTATGCCATGCCGATCCTGCGCCGGCAGGATCCCTATAATCAGGTGCTGAACATGGCTGCCTTCTGGCTGATGTCGGGCGGCATGCTGTTCATGACCTTCGTGCTGACCTTCGCCGGCACGCTGCAAACCCATCTGCAGCGGGTCATGGGCGAAAGCTATATGGATGTGCAGGACCAGATCG
>JAKORQ010000524.1 GCA_029777755.1 Planctomycetota bacterium | reverse complement strand
TCGATCTCCGCATGGATCTTCTCGATCATGAACGTCTGCATGCGCGAAGGAGCCACTACCAGTTTGCGCCAGTGCGGGAGTTCGCAATACCCCGTGAGATAGTTGAAGAGGGCGGAGACATCCTCGCAAATGTCGGCGTTGCAGGTGAAGTAGGCGAGATCCGTGTACACACGCGCCGTTTGCGGATTGTAGTTGCCAGTACCCAGATGCACATAGCGTCGGATGCCGTCCTCCTCACGGCGCACCACCAGGGCGGCCTTGGCGTGGGTCTTCAACCCGATAAAGCCGAAGACCACATGCACCCCGGCTTTCTCCAGCTCTCGCGCCCAGACGATGTTGCGTTCCTCGTCGAGCCGCGCCTTCAGCTCGATCACAGCGGTCACCTGTTTGCCGTTATCGGCAGCCCGCTGCAGTGCACGCACCACGGGTGAATCACTGCTGGTGCGATAGAGCGTTTGTTTGATGGCAAGCACCCGATCATCGAGGGCCGCTGCCTCGATGAAGTCCACCACATGACCAAACGATTCGTAGGGATGGTGAACCAGGATATCGCGTGCCCGGATCGCCGCCCAGAGATTGCTTGCCTGGGTGAACTCCGGCACCAGCTGCGGCACAAACTGCGGATCGCGCAGGTGATGGTAGCCCGGCAAACCGTGGATCTGAAAGAGCCCGGTCATGTCCAGCAGCGAGGCATCGCGAATCACATCGGCGGAATCCAGATCGAGTGCGCCCATCAGAAACTGTTCGATCTGGCGCGGCGCCTTCGCCTCAATTTGCAGGCGGACCGCCACCCCACGGCGCCGTTTGCGAATCTCTTCCTCTATGGTTTTGACCAGATCCTCGACCTCATCGTCGTCGATCTCGAAGTCGCTGTTGCGCGTCACACGAAAGACTGTATCGTGTTCCAGCACCATCCCCGGAAAGAGATCGGGGAGGTGAAGGCGGATCACGCTTTCCAGAGGAATGAAGGCGTGCCCTTTCTCGGCGGGCAAGGCAACAAAACGAGGCAGGACCGAGGGCACCTGCACCACGGCGAACAGCTTCTCGGCATGGGCGGGACGCTGCAGAATCACCGCCAGGTTGAGCGACTGGTTCAAGAGATGCGGGAAAGGGTGTCCCGGATCGATGG
>JAKORQ010000523.1 GCA_029777755.1 Planctomycetota bacterium | reverse complement strand
GTGCCTCTCGCGCTGCCTGAAGGAGACCAACATCTGCTTCGCCTTCGCACGATCGCATCACCCGGCTATGAAGTACGTCGCCCAGGCGCGCACCAGCCTGGGGCTGCCGACGATCTTCAACCTGCTCGGGCCCCTCACCAATCCCGGCGGGGCGAAGCATCAGTTGCTGGGCGTCTTCTCGCCGGAACTTACCGACCGCCTGGCGGCCGTGCTGCGCGAGCTCGGTTCCGTCCGCGCGTGGGTGGTGCATGCCAATGACGGCTTGGATGAGCTCTCGACGATCGGGCCGACGCGCATCGCCGAGTTGAAGGGTGGCCACATCAACACCTGGACGCTCAATCCCTCGGACGTGGGGCTTTCGTACGCCAGGCTCTCGGATCTGCAGGTGGATAGCGCCGATGAATCGGCCCAGGCGATCCGCGAGATTCTCAACGGCACTCCCGGGCCGCGGGCTGATATCGCGATCTTGAACGCGGCCGGGGCGCTGGTGGTGGCCGAGGCCGTGCCGGATCTTCCCACCGGGCTGGAGCGGGCCCGCGCGGCGATCGCCAGTGGCCGGGCACGCAAGGTGCTGGAGGAGCTGATCCGTCTGACCAACGAATAGTCGGCCAGGTTCGCCGCACGGCTAGAATTGCGCTGCCGAGGCGCAGGAGAAAATCGATGAAACGCGTGAAGCCGATGTTCGTGCGCAGTCTGTTGCTGGGGCTTTGCCTGGCGGTGCTGCCGCTACTGGCCGGCTGCGCTGTGAGCGATCGCCAGGTGATGGCCCAGGCCGCCCAGGTGCATGAGGGACTGGAGCCGGCCGTCATCACCGAGCCGGAGTTGAGCGGCTACATCCAGGTTGTCGGCCAGCGGCTGATCGACGCCGCCCGCGAGGTGCACCTGAGCGAGGGCCGCAGGGAGCGAGAGGATTCCTCCTGGATGTTCTCCGACCAGATGCGGTTCCACTTCGTCGCCAGTGACACGCAGAATGCCTTCACCACCGGCGGCACGCACATGTACATCTACACGGGGCTGTTTGAGAACAGCCGCAGCGAGGCCGAGCTGGCCGCAGTGATGGCGCACGAGTTTGCCCATGTGTATGCGCGGCATGTGCAGCGGGGCATGCAGCGGCAGCAGTATTCGCTGCTGGGGGCGGCGGCCGCGGGGGCGGCGGGGTATGCCCTGGGGGATGATGATCATCGGCTGGAGTATGCCCTGGGGGCGGCCGGCGCCGCGGCGGTGATTGGGCAGTTCGTCGGCATGGGATATGGACGGGATGACGAGCGCGAGGCGGATCGCCTGGGATTCCAGTTCTATGTGAAGGCCGGCTATCCGCCGGAGGAGTTCGCCGGCTTCTTCAAGAGCATGATCGAGAAGGGCTATGACACCACGCCGGAGATCATCTCGACCCATCCATCGTTGGCCAGCCGCGTGAAGCAGATCGAGGAGTGGGTTGCCCAACTCCCGGCCGAGGCGCTTCAGGATCGCCAGCCGCCGGTGGCCGATGCGTCGCGCTTCCGTGAGCTGCAAAACAAGGCGCAAGTGATCGTGAAGACGCTGCCGCAGGATGACACCCTGGCCAGCGCAAGGCTTCTTGCAACCGCAATCCCGAACCATATGCTTCCGGTACAGCAGCCTCAGCAGCAGCAGGCGCAGTTGCGGCTGGAGCAACATCTCCAGCGGCAGAGCCAGCGCTGAGATGCGGTTGTAGTCAGGAGCATCGTTGGGCAGCGCGCGGGGAAACAGCATCAGGTGGAAAGTGGGTTCGAGGCAGCCGGCGGCCTCTACGCTGGCACAGCAGGCCGGCGTCTCGCCGCTGATCGCGCAAGTGCTGTTGAACAGGGGAATTAGCGATGCCGAGGCCGCGCGGCAGTTCATGCGGCCAACGCTCATGTCGCTGTACGCTCCGGATATGCTCCCCGGCGTGATCGATGCCGCGAAACGCATAGCGCAGGCCGTGCGCAATGGCGAGAAGATCGTCATCTACGGCGATTACGACGTCGACGGCATCACCGCCACCGCCATCCTCTGGCATGCCATAAGGATCCTCGGCGGGGCGGTCGAATGGTACATCCCGCATCGCCAGGAGGGGTACGGCCTGAATGAGCAGGCAATCACGCAGATCTGCAATGAAGGGGCGCGGTTGATCGTCAGCGTCGATTGCGGCATCACCGCGGTTGAGGAGGTCGAGATCGCCTGCGCGCGGGGCGTGGATGTCATCATCACCGATCATCACGACTTCCGCCCGGATGGTAAGCTGCCGCGATGCCTGGTGGCGGTGCATCCGCGGCTGCCGGCCGACAATCCCGCATATCCGAATCCCCACCTGTGCGGATCGGGGGTGGCATTGAAGCTGGCCTGGGCCACGGGACAGCAATTCTCCGGCGGAAATGGCAAGGTGAACGCGGCATTGCGGGAATTTCTGCTCAATGCCACCTCTCTGGCAGCTCTGGCGACCATCGCGGACGTGGTTCCGCTGGTCGGCGAGAATCGCATCATCGCCCGATTTGGCCTGCTGGGGCTCAAGCAGTGCACGCTGGCGGGTGTGCAGGCGCTGCTCGACTCGGCCGGGGTGCGCAACGAGAAGCTGGACAGCTACCACGTGGGCTTTCGCCTCGCCCCGCTGCTCAATGCCTGCGGGAGGATGGGCCATGCGGCGGCGGCCGTGGAGATGCTCACGAGCGCCACAAGGGAGCGTGCGGCCGAGATCGCCACTTTTCTCCAGCAGCAGAATCGCAAGCGGCAGGAGACGGAGCGCTCCATCACGCAGGAGGCGATCGAGCAGATCGAGCGTCTTGGGCTGGCGGCCGAGGACAATCATGCCATCGTCGTCGGTGGCGAGGGATGGCATGTCGGTGTGGTGGGGATCGTCGCCTCGCGGATCGTCGACCGCTACAACCGCCCGGCCATCGTGGTCAGCCTCGATGGCGATGAGGGGCATGGCTCTGGTCGATCGGTTGAGGGCTTTCACCTGGCAAGCGGGCTGGCGTCGATGGGTGACCTGTTGCTGGGCTGCGGCGGGCATGAGATGGCGGCCGGGCTTACGCTCAAAGCATCGAACTTCGAGGCGTTCCGCGAGCGCTTTCTTGCCTATGCCCGGGCGGCGATTTCCCCTGAACTACTGCAGCCGGAGATCGAGTGCGAGTGCGAAGTCGCGCTGGCGGAGCTGGCGATGCCGGTGGTGGAGCAGTTGCAGTCGCTCGGGCCGTTCGGTCAGGGCAATCCGCGCCCGGTGTTCTGCTGCCGTGATGTGGAGCTGGCCGCCGAGCCGAACGTGGTGGGCCAGCGCGGCGATCATCTGCAACTGCGCCTGCGCCAGGGAACGACGCTGATGAAGGGGATTGCTTTCGGGTTCGGTGAAATGGCGCGGGAGCTTCGCCGGGGCATGCGGATCGATATCGCGTTTGAGCCATCGATCAACCAGTACAACGGCATGCGTTCGGTGGAGGCGGAAATCAGGGACATTCGTGTCAGGTCCTAGAGTTGTCGATAGAGGCACGGAGAAAGCAGAATAGCGACGAAGGGAATCAGTAGAGCAGTTCCGCCGGAACTGCGGGAGAAAAGTCGATCCTCGACGAACATGCAAGACCAGAGTCAGGCAAACCAAGACGGTGCATTGTTTCACCACGATAGCCAGACGTTGACCACTCGATGCCGGTCAATGAGCATCAGATTTGGATAGACTCCCGCCGATTCGAAGTCCTGCGGCTTGAGGACAAGCCGCTTCACTTTCAGTAGGACAGATCTGAAAACGCGCAATAAAAGAAGCGATGCCGGACAGGGGCACCCGGCATCGCTTTGTCGTTTTCTGTTTCGGTTATCTCTAGCGCGCGTAGCTCACGCTGACGCTCACTCCCGATCCGTAAGTGGGCACGCACACGGGTGGATTCCACACCGGTGCCACCACCACAGGGGCGGCCGCCACCGGGGCGGGGGTGTAAACCATGGGCAGTGCTACCACCACCGGCGCCGGGGCCACTACAACCGGGCGATGTACAACCACCGGACGATGCACCACGACCGGCCGATGTACAACCACCGCGGCCGGCGCCACCACCGGGCGATAGACCACAGGGCTATGATGTCGATAGGCATGATGCCGGCCGGTGCTGTAGCTGAACCCGATCGCAGTACCGGAGCGATGCGTTCCAAAGCTGCTGCCGATCGACACCGAGACGCTGGAGTGCCCATGCCCGGCCAGCGCGGTCCCGGAGAACCCCGCGACACCTAGCATCACCAGACCTGCAAGGATGGCTTTTTTCATGTGCATCACCTCTCTTACTCTAGATGACACGCCTCGGTTTGGTCAGGTTAGCTCAGGCGGGAAGAAAATCATAAAGCGAGCTGATCGCAGGTAAGTTGCATAACGCAAGCGAACGGTGCCAATCGAAACACAAGAGGCACAGACAGAAAGATAGATGCAAGTAGAGCAGGTCTCTCGGGAGCGCGGGCGTCCTCCGCCCGCAATCTTGACGCGCATACTCCGATCCGCTTTTGACACAAAGGGAAGGAAGGTACAAAGAAAGTTGAGAACAGTGTCTTGAAGTGGATCGAGCGGAAGACCGCTCACTTCATTTCTCCCTGTTCGCCCTTCCGTCTCGAGTTCACGGCTTCGTCGCTTCCTGTCCCGGGACGCGCCTTCCGTGGCGGAGGCCTCCTATTGCTGCAACACCAGGTTGTCCCGGTGGATTACCTCGTCGTAGGCGGCTTCGCCCAGCAGGGTGCGCACTTCGCTCGTCTTTTTGCCCAAGATCAGCGCCACCTGCTCGGAGTCGTAATTGGACAGTCCGCGGGCGATTTCGATGCCCTCCGGTGAGCGTACCGCGATGCAGTCGCCGCTCTCGAATTCGCCTTCCACCTTCGTGATGCCGGCCGGGAGCAGGCTCTTTCCCTTGTTCACCAGCGCCGTCACCGCCCCGGCGTCCACGAACACGCTGCCCTTGGGACGGACTCCCGAGATCCAGCGGATGCGGCTGGGTCGGCGACTCTCGGCCGGCAGGAACAGCGTCCCCAGCACCTCGCCATCCAGCAGGCGCAAAAGAACGTCCTTCTCGCGCCCGTTGGCCACCACCATGGCATCCCCACCGCTGGTTACCATCTGCGCCGCCAGCAGCTTGGAGTCCATCCCGCCCTTGCCCAGCGCGCTCTTTTCCCTGCGGACGAGCTTCCTGGCCTCGACGATGTTGGGCACCACCCGCACGCTCTGTGAATTGTCATCCAGCAGGCCATCCACCACCGTCAGCAGCACCAGCAGATTCGCCTGCGTGGCGTGGGCAACCAGCCCGGCGAGGATGTCGTTGTCGCCGAAGCTGATGCGCATCATCTCATCCGTGCTGATGGTGTCGTTCTCGTTGATGATCGGCACCGCGCCCAGTTCATGCACGGCGTTGATGGTATTGCGGATGTTCAAGAAGCGCCGGCGATTGTCGATGTCTTCGCGCGTCAGCAGGAGCTGCGCCACCGGCAGCGGCTCGAAGGCATGTGCCCAGGCGTGCATAAGCAGGGGTTGGCCGGCGGCCGCCACCGCCTGGAGCATGGCCAGGTCGGTTGGCCTCCTGGGCAGGTTCAGCAGCCTCATGCCCGAGCCCACCGCGCCTGATGACACGATGGTGACACGGACGCCGCGCTGTCGCAGGGTTTTGACCTGCTGCGCGATCTGCGCCAGGAACTTGGTATCCAGCCGCTTGCTGGCGTCGGAGAGCAGTTGTGTGCCCAGCTTTACAACCATGCTCCGGACGCCGGACAAATACTTTTTGCGAGTCTCCATGATCGGATAGGCGGATGATTATCGCCGGAATCGGCCGGGTGACAAATGGGCGACATCCAGGTGACTAGCGGC
>JAKORQ010000522.1 GCA_029777755.1 Planctomycetota bacterium | reverse complement strand
GAAATTACAAAACTCGAAATTCGGGAGTGTTGTGACGAGGCGATCAACAGGTCTGGGGCGGCAACTGCTGCTGGCAATCTTCGTGATGCTGGCCGTGGTGCTGATCGCCTTGGGCGTGGGCAGTTATCGCTATCTGGTGAGCAGCCTCCAGGATCAGGAGGTCGAGCGCCTGCGTGCGATTGGCGATCTGAAGGCGCAGTGGCTCGCTGCCTGGTACGGCGAGCGCATGGCCGATGCCCGGGTGCTTGCCGGGCGGCCAACCGCCCTGTCGGTGCTGTCGGATGCGGATGGCGAGCAGGGGCGGCGCACCCGGCGCTCGCTGGAGCAGATGCAGCAGGCTTACGGCTACCTGTCCATCGAGCTGTTCGACCGCGATGGGGTGCGCGTCTCCGTTGCCGGGGCTGACCTGAAGGGCCCTAACCTGCTGACCGGCGCCCTGTTGACGCGGCTCGATAAAACCCGGCAGCCCGAGCTCATCGATTTTTATCGCACGGCCAACCCGGCACATCCGGTCGGGCTGGTCGTTGTCGCTGCCATTTACGATCTGGCTGAGGCGAACTCGGCGGTCAAGGGCTACGCGGTATTGCATATCGACCCGGATCGGGAACTGTATCCGATGATCCAGACCTGGCCGGTGCCCAGTGCTTCAGCCGAAACGGAGCTCGTTCGGCTGGAGGATGATCACATTACTTTCCTCAACCGCATGCGCCACAGTCCGGCCGAGCCGATGACGGTGCGCCTGGCGATGGCTCCCAAGCTGCCCGCCACGCAGGCCATCCAGCAGCCCAGCACGTGGGGCGATGGGGTCGATTATCGCGGCGTGCCGGTTCTCTTCAGCAGCCATGTGGTGCCCGGTACGCCCTGGATCATGATCGCCAAGGTCGACCGCGACGAGGTGCTGGGCGAACTGCGCTGGGCCTCGTTTGCCGTCGGTTTGTCTGTCTTGTTCCTGCTGCTGATCGCTGGCTTGCTGTTGGTTAATCGTTATCGCCGGCAGGAATACGCGCAATTGAGGGCCTTGTCCGAGCAGGAGCGCTATTTTCATGAGGTACTCGATCACTCGGCCGATGCCATCCTGATCGTCGGCAACGATGGCCAGATCATCTATGCCAATGGACAGGCCAGTAAACTTTTCGACTATGGCCGGGATTCGCTGCTCTCGATGGCCTGGGAGCGACTGCTGGCGCGGGGCGAGAACAGCAGTCTGGATGAGTTCTG
>JAKORQ010000521.1 GCA_029777755.1 Planctomycetota bacterium | reverse complement strand
GCCGACACCACCATCCGGCTCTCGGGTGTGTTCCGTTGCCCGGCCTCGAGCGTGGTTCCGACCAACGAGAATCGCTCGCTTGAGTTCATCCGCCACTATGCCCCGCACCCGCTGCTGTTTACCAAGGGACCGAGCAGCAGGGGTTCCTACAAGCTGACGTGGCTGGGTGGCAGGGCGAGCGAGGTCGTGATGATCGCTGACACCGGGCAGGACCTGGTCAATGGAAGCTCCAACTACACCTTCGACATGATGGATGGCCAGTTCGTCACCTACTACTACTACAAGGAGACCGACGGCGACAACAACAACGCCGCCAAGATCTTCACTGACTCCCAGGGTGGCGATCGTGACGGCTCCTATCCGCTCAACGCGCTGTTCCGCTTCCGTCACGGTGGCCCGTCCAACCCCACGGCCAATGTGCTGTTCGGCGACGGCCACGTGGGTTCCTTCAGCTACACCGGCCGGATCACCGAGCGCCGGACCGACCTGCTGAAGCGCAATCTGCGCCCGAATCGCCGGCCTGACGTCCAGTAAGCCCGCGACATGTTTCTGACTTGATCTGTGTTCCGCGGCGCTGCTTTTGTAACAAGTGCGCCGCGGAATCAGGCTTTATATATGGATGAGGCTGGTTGCCTCAGGGGGAGGATTCCCCCGCCAACTGACCCAAGAGGTGAAAAGTGAAAGCATGGATCAACCTGGTTTGGCTGCTGGCCATCGGAGTGTTGCTGACCGGCTCATCGGCCATCGCGCAGGATGGCGTGTTGGCCAATGGCTGGCGGATCTCTCCCGGCTCTGATCCTCTTGAGCAGCGCGCGGCCGCGGATCTGCAGATGCTGTTGCGCGATGAGCAGGATATCTCGCTGGAACTGGTTGGCGCTGACGCAACCGGTCCCGGCCGCATCATCATCGGCACTCCCGCCGACCACCCGGCCATCACGGCCGCTCACCAGGCCAATCCCTTCCGCCATGAGAGCCTTGCGCCCGAGGGATATCACATGCAGTTTCGCGATGGTTCCCTGTACATCGTCGGCGCAACGCCCAAGGGGGCAATGAATGGAACCTTCCGCTTGCTGGACCATGTGGCCGATCGCGGCTCGCTGGATGTCTCGAAATATGACGAGGCGATCAGGCCGGCATTTCGCCATCGCGTGGGCGGCGACCTGATCAATCAGCATCCGCCGAGGGAGTTCACCGAACTGGATCGCGCTCGTGCGCATGCCCGGCACTACGTGAACGTGGTGTGGGGTGAGAAGCATGGTCCGTCGCTTTCGTATGAGGCGCGAAAGGCATATGGGCTGGGATTAATGGTCGAGGTGAAGTACCCGCCGGAGATCAACGGCTCGCGTGATTACCTGAGTCTGCCGGAGTACGCCTCAGCCAGCTATTACCACAAGGGTACCGAAGGAAGGAGAGTCCTCGATCCTTTCGACCCGGTTGGCAAGGAAGTCTATCTACGCGCTTACAGGGACCTGCTGGAGCAGAATCCCGATGTCACGATCTTCTACGGGCTGTTTGGCGATTACAGCGTGATCCCCGGGCCAGACAGCCGCCGGGTGTCCGATGGTAAACCGTACGAGCACTCTCGCCTGGACAGCATGAAGCAGATCATGCGCATCATGGGAGAGGCGGCGGCCGGCCGGGATATCACCTGTGTCGGCTGGCTGTGGCACGGGTTCTTTGGCATGCCGCCGGAGTCGGAACAGCAATTCATGGAGTGGTGCCGCGATAACGGATTTGGCACGCTGTACAACGAGGCGGGCAACGCTGACAACTGGCTGATTAAGCGCGACAACTTCAACAAGATTGCCCTGATGCAGAATGAACAGGGCAAGAGCCTGTGGGGTGAGAACTATTACCCGCTGGTGTCGGTGGGCGGGGCATGTGAGAGTATCAACCCTGTCATCGCGTTGCCGCTGCCGGCCGTCGCCGCCCACAAGATGAAGCGTCTGGCCGACGCTGGTGTAAACAACGTGGTGCTGTGGTGGGGCAGCGTGGAGGGATGGGTCTACAACGCCAATCTCGAGGTGTTCTCACGCATGGTGTGGGAGCCGAACCGCTTCCAGGATGGCAAGGATTCGCTCAATCCGCAGTCGCCCGATCCGCTGATGGCGGACATTGCCCGTGCGGGATTCGGCGACGCTGCAGGGAAGATCCTGGAGTACTGGCGTGACTTTGACCGGGCACTGGTGACGGAAGGTCCGCTGTATCGCGGCGTCGATGATCAGGCGCCGCCGGACCAGGATGGCCTGCACATTAACGACTGGTGGCAGCGCATGGGCATCTTCACTGAGACGGTGTTCTCCCAGGCGTTCGCCCAGCCACTGACGCGCGAGGCACTTGCCAATCACCAGCAGGCGAAGAAGGGCACCTACTGGGGCACGCACGAGAAGTCGCTGGAGAACTACCGCGTGGTGACAAGCCGGCTGACTGATGCCCAGGAGAAGCTGTATGAACTGCTTGCCTCCGGGACGCTGAGCAGGAAGGCGACGGAGAACGCCACCGGCATGTACCTCTGGTCGGAGCTGTACCGCACGCTGTTGACGTCGCAGTACAACTACTTCCGGGCGCTGCGGGCGGTCCATGGCCGAAACGGCCAGCCGCCGACACCGGAGCAAAGCCAGCAGATGCTTGATGCGGTGGTTGCCGACGAACTGGCAAACATCGATCAAATGATCGCGGTGCTCAAGCTTCTGCCGGAGAACGCCAACATCCGCCAGCCGCATCTTGGCGTGAAGCTGGACAAGGGCAGCACGGCCGAGGAGATCACACTGCTGCGCGACAAGGCGGCCGCCATGCGAATGACCGGTGCGATAGCGAAGGACGCGGTGAACCTGGCGCTCAACAAACCTGCCCGGGCAAGCTCGGAGAAGAGCGAAGGCGGGCAGACCTTCCCGGCGGCCGCGGCCACCGATGGCAACATGGAGACACGCTGGGCGTCGATCTTCCGTGACAGGGAATGGCTGGCAGTTGACCTGGGCGAGGAACAGGAGATCGTCTACGTCCGGATCTTCTGGCAGACAGCGTATCCCAGCGACTTTGAGATCCAGGTGAGCAGCGCAGACCAGATGCCGGAAGGGGAGGTAGGCTGGCAGACCGTACATCACGCGAAGAGCGGCAACGCCGAGATGAGCGTGATAGCGCTGGAGCAGCCGGTTCGCGCCAGGCACGTGCGCCTGAAGACCAACAAACAGGCAACGGCCTGGGGCTACAGCGTGAGGGAATTCGAGCTGTTTGGCAGGTGAGGCGCGGGGTTTTCCCTCGTTGACACAAAGACTCCAAGGATCAAAGACACGAAGTCCTGGGAGCGCGTGTATCCTTGCCCGCATGTTGAGCACATGCGCAGCGTCCCTGCTCAATAGTTGATCGTCTCCGCGCCAAGGCGTTTCAGCAGCGTTGTTATATCCTCGGGCAGGGGGGCCTTGAGCGTCATCTCTTCCAGCGTGGCTGGGTGGGTGAAGGTGATCTCGGCCGCGTGGAGGGCCTGGCGTTCCATGCGGAAGTCGGCCGACTGGAAGATGTGGCCGCCGTACATCGTATCGCCGACCATCGGGTGGCCCAGCGCCATCATGTGAACACGCAACTGGTGGGTTCTCCCTGTCTTGGGCATCAACTTGACGAAGGCGTACTGCTTAGGCGGCGGGGGATTGTTGCGATCGTGGGGATGCTCGCCGGGGGAGAGTGTCGCCTCCTGTGGCGCCTGGAAGGTTTGAAGGACGTTGTAGATGGTGACGGCCGGCTTGCCGCCGTTCTCGATCTTGCGGATAGCCTGCTTTTCCCGGATGTAGCGGTCCTTGCCGATGGGCAGATCGATAACGTCGCTCATCAATTGTGGGATGCCGTGCACGACCGCGACATAGGTCTTCTGGATGGTGCGGTTCTCGAACTGCCGCGCCAGGCGCCAATGGGCCTCATCGCTCTTGGCGATGAGCATGATCCCGGTGGTGTTGCGGTCGAGTCGGTGAAGGATGCCCGGCCGCCAGCTGCCATTGACGGTCGACCAGTTTCTGCCGTAGTAGACCAGGCCGTTGACCAGCGTGCCGGTCCATGTGCCGCGGGCGGGATGCACCATGATCCCGGCCTGCTTGTTGATCGCCATGAAGTGTTCATCTTCATAGACGATCTCCAGGGGGATCGGCTCCGGTATCAGTTCGCTCACGGGCTTGGGCGGGGCGATCATCTCCACGATGTCGCCAGTGCGCGGGCGGTAGGATGCCTTGGTGACCTTGCCATTCACTTTGACCAGCCCCTCATCGATCAGACGCTGCACGCCTGAGCGCGAGAGGTAAGAAACCCGGTCGGTCAGGTATTGGTCAACGCGGCGCGTCAGGTCCTTGGAGACGCGGAACTTGTATTCCACGATCTCAGCTTCTTCCGATGAATCATCCGGCGAAGCGAGAACCTCCGACTCGTCGTCGGGGAGAAAAATGTCATATGGTTTGCTGGACATCGGTATCACTGCGCAGGCGCGGTTGCCGGCTCGGTGGTGGCGTCCGTCGCCGGCTCGGCCACGGGAGCCAGGTAGACCGGCTTCCTTATGCTATCGAGCATCTTCAGCCGCATCTCCGCCAGCGTGCGATACGCAGGCAGGGTATTGGGGTTGTCCCTGATTTGGGAGTAAATCTCCTGGGCGCGGTCAAAATCCCGGCGGTTCTCGGCGATGGTCGCCAGGCCAAAGCGGGCATTGTCGGCGGCCTGCACCTGGTCGGAGTAGACCCGAACCACCTTCTCGTACGCATCCTGCGCCCGGGCGAGGTGCTCTTCCGGGGTGCCTTCGATCTGAAGGGCGGGCTGTGTGGCGGCCGCGGCAATGGGCGTGAGGTTGGCCTTCAGCAGGTGAAGGTCGCCAAGCAGCAGATACGCCTCGGCGGCAATCTGCTCATTGTCGGAGGCGAGCATCGGGTCGATTGTATTGCTGGCGGCTTCCAGCAGCTGCTTGCGGGCCTGGGCGAGCTGCTCGCCGGGCTCAAGGAAACGGGGCAGCAGTTTTACACGTTCCAGCGAGCTGCGGGCGGCGGAGATATTGGTCCAGCCGATGTCGATGGCTTCCTGCCTGCTGCGCGAGCGGGTGTAGATGAGGATGGTCACCAGCAGGACGATAATGATACCCAGCAGGATCTTCGATCCATGCTCCCGGACAATCTCCGGCAGGCGCGACAGGAAGGCGGCAAGCGAATTGTGCTGTAGCTCGTGGCGACGTTCGGCTTTCATAGAGCCACAGAGTGTAAGTAAGCATGTGCGCAGACGCAAACCGCATGGCGTGAGTAATATAGATGTATCCGGGATGTTTGCGGCGAGACTGGCCGGCACCTCCGAATATCGATGTGAGGGAAAGTTGTTTTGTGATACTGCTTGACGTGAGGCATGCGATTTATACACTATGCCGCCTCTCTGGCCCGAACGGGGATGGTGCATTTTGGCCCTGTCCCTGATTTCTCGCCGGGGCGACTCCATCCAAGGAGCACCAATGAAGACAGAACCGCAATAAGCGGCTCATACTGACCCGTTTCCCCTGCATCGGTCAGTATGGGCGATGAGGGACGGGTTAACCCTCCCGGTCTGAGGCCCAAGCGGCCTCCAGCCAGAACAGCATTGGCGAATTGAGTATATACGCAGACAGGGGTGCTGCCCGCGAGGCTTATCGGGCAGGCTGGAATCCATGTATCTGGGCGACAACGATTCAAGTAGTTTCAGTCAGGGCATCGCAGCAAGAGCTTGAAGATGCCTGTGACCGGAAAGAGTAGGAACTGAAAGGAAGCCACGATGGCTCGCGACCTTACCAAGCTACGAAACATTGGCATCTGTGCGCACATTGACGCGGGTAAAACCACCTGTTCGGAGTGCATCCTCTATTACACCGGCAAGACCCACAAGATGGGCGAGGTGCACGAAGGCACCGCGAAGATGGATTTCCTGGAAGAAGAGCAGCAACGCGGCATCACCATCCAATCCGCCGCCACCACCTGCCCCTGGCGCGACCATATCATCAACCTGATCGATACTCCCGGCCACGTGGACTTCACCGCTGAGGTCGAGCGCTCGATGCGCGTGCTCGACGGCGCGATTGCCGTGTTCGATGGTAAGGAAGGCGTGGAGGCGCAGTCGGAAACCGTCTGGCGCCAGGCCACCAAGTACAACGTGCCCCGCATCTGCTTCATCAACAAGATGGACAAGCTGGGCGCCAACTTCGAGTTCAGCTTCAACAGCATCATCGAGCGCCTTGGCGCGCCGGCCGTGGCCGTGCAACTGCCCATCGGGCAGGGCAACACCTTCCAGGGCATCATCGACCTCATCCGTGAAGTTGCCATCTATTACTCCATGGAGGAGAAGGATCGCGGCAACAAGTGGGAAGAGAAGCCGATCCCCGAGGACATGAAGGAGATGGCTGCCCAGTGGCGCCAGACCCTTGTCGAGAGGGTTGCCGAGACCGACGACGCCCTCACCGAGAAGTACCTCGGCGGCGAGGCGATCTCCAATGAGGAGCTGGTCACGGCGCTGCGCAAGGCCACCATCGCCTTCAAGCTCCACCCCGTATTCTGCGGTTCCGCTCTGAACTACGTCGGCATCCAGCCGCTGCTCGATGGCGTGATCGCCTATCTGCCCAGCCCGCTCGATCTGCCGGCCATCAAGGGGACTCTTCCTTCCGACGAGACCCAGGTCATCGAACGCATGCCCGACCCGAACGTCCCGTTCTGCGGCCTGGTCTTCAAGATCGTCAATGACCAGCATGGCGACCTGACCTACGTTCGTATCTATTCCGGCAAGCTGATCCGCGGCTCGCGCGTGCTTAACACCAACCGCAACAAGCGCGAGAACATCAGCCGCCTGTTCCAGATGCACGCCGATGAGCGCATCGCCATGGAAGAGGCGCTGCCCGGCGACATCGTCGCCGTCATCGGCATCAAGGATGCCCTTACCGGCGACACCCTCTGCGATCCGGAAAGCCCCATCCTGCTTGAGCCTCCGACGTTTGCTGAGCCGGTTATCTCCATGTCGATCGAGCCCAAGAGCGCGGCCGACAAGCAGAAGCTCGGCGAAGCCCTTACCGTCCTCCGTCGCG
>JAKORQ010000520.1 GCA_029777755.1 Planctomycetota bacterium | reverse complement strand
TAGGAAAGCGAGGACAACTCATGGCCGATTGGAATATCCCCGAGGAAGGCTACAAGTTTACGAAGTCCGATGAGTGGATCAAGGTCGACGGCGACGAGGCGCTCGTCGGTATCAGCGACTACGCCCAGGATCTACTCTCCGACCTCGTCTTCGTCGAGCTGCCCTCGGTGGGTGACAGCTTCGACCAGGGCGAAGCATTTGGCGCGGTCGAGTCGGTGAAGGCTGCTGCCGACGTAAACCTGCCGGTGAGCGGCGAGATCATCGCGGTGCATGAGGAGCTTGAAGATGCACCCGAGACGATCAACCAGGACCCGTACGGCGAGGGCTGGATTGTCCGCATCAAGGTGTCAGATCCGTCCGAACTTGACGGCCTGATGGATGCTGCTGCTTACCGCGCCTACTGCGAGGAGCGCGCCTAAATGCCGCCCGGGCGCCCATACGTGGGCGCCCTGTATTGCTGCATGTGAACCCCGGTCAGCCTTGACAGGCTGGCGGGGGTTGCTCAAGGAGCATATGGAATGAGCTATATACCTCACACTGAGGCTGATGTGAAGGCCATGCTGGAGGCTATCGGCGTCGAGCGCGTCGAAGACCTGTTCCCGGATGTGCCTGAATCGGTCCGCTTCCCCGACCTCGAACTGCCGGCGGCGCTCTCCCAGATGGAGACGGCATGGCTGCTCGAGAACATGAGCGACGAAAACTTGCCCGGCGGCAAAACGGCGATCTTCCTCGGCGCTGGCACCTACAACCACTACATCCCGCCTGTAGTGGGCCACATCATCCAGCGCGGTGAGTTCCTGACAGCCTACACGCCGTACCAGCCGGAAGTCAGCCAGGGCACGCTGCAGGCGATCTTCGAGTACCAGAGCATGATCTCCCAGCTTACCGGCATGGAGGTTTCGAACGCCAGCCACTATGACGGCGCGACCTCGCTGGCCGAGGCGGCGATCATGTCGTACAGCCGCTTCCGTGGCAAGCGCTCGAAGCTGGTGCTGTGCTCCGGCATCCACCCCGAATACCGCGATGTGGTCCGCACCTACATGCAGGGGATGGACGTGGAGAT
>JAKORQ010000519.1 GCA_029777755.1 Planctomycetota bacterium | reverse complement strand
ATCATATGCTATTTCGTCCATACCGGCCGCCTGGACGTCCATCATACATATAAGTCGCCCGGTTGACGGCGCCACCAGCCGGATGGGGCACTTATCCACGCTGACCGCCCTTTCCAGGGCATTGGCCACGGCCGGCGCCTTACTTGCACCTGATGCCAGCACGATGACATCAAATGCGCTATTGATATATGGCGCGGTAAGCGTGAGCCGCCAGGTGTCCTTCTGCGGGACATGGTTAGCCACGCACAGCCGCTGCTTTTCATGCAGAGCCGCCGTCCCGGGGAACAGCGAGGCGGTGTGTCCATCCTCGCCGATGCCAAGCAGGACCAGGTCCAGCCCCCTCGGGAACTGCTCGCGGAGCAGGTCATCATACTGCTGAGCGGCTTCGGCCGGGTCGAGTTCGCCTTTCATGCGATGCACGCGAGCGTAATCGATCGGCACATGGTCGAGCATCTCCCGGCAGGCCATGCCGAAATTACTGTCGGCATGATCCGGCGGAACGCAGCGTTCATCCGCGAACAGGATGTGAGTCTTGTGCCAGGGAACCTTGGAAGCAAACTCGGTGGCAAGGAGGCGGAACAGCTTCTGCGGCGTGGATCCGCCGGACAGAGCCACCGCAAAGCGACCGGTGGATACGATGGCGTCCTCGGCTGCCTGCACAAATCGCTCGGCCGCGTTCCATGCAAGCTCTTCCGGCGAGGAAAAAACGCGAATGGTGGGCGTCAACTCAGCTTCACTCCTTCCAATTCATCCCCTAGATCGATCTCCGCAGCGCGAGCCAGCCGCCCACGACCATGATGGCGATCGAGCCGATCACCCCGATGACTGTCCCGAGGAGCGAGTCGGCCGCCGCATCAACCAGGTTGCTGCTCCAGCCGACGTGCGTCGCCCATTGCGGGGCGAGCCGGGCATCAGTCACCATGAAAAATGCCACTCCCAGCAATCCCAGCAGCATCAACAGCAGTCCAGATTGCCTCATGAGCAGCCTCATTAATCATATAGTCCTACGCTCGGGAGATAGTATAGCGTCACCCGATGGCAACGCCGAATACGCATCGTCGCCCCTGGCAACAAACTGTCACACATTGAACAGGAAATGCGTGATGTCGCCATCCTGCATGACGTAGCTCTTTCCTTCTGAGCGAAGTCTGCCGGCGGCGCGGATGGCTGCCTCGTTCTTGTACTTTACCAGGTCATCGAGCGTGTAGATCTCAGCGCGGATAAACCCTTTCTCAAAGTCGCTGTGGATCACGCCCGCCGCCTGCGGAGCAGTCGCCCCGATCGGGATCGTCCATGCCTTGATCTCGATCTTGCCGGCCGTGAAGAAGCTGTGCAGGCCGAGCAGACGATACGACTCGCGAGAGAGCGTCGCCAGCGCCGGCTCCTTGAGCCCCAGGCTCGCCAGCATCTCGGCGCGATCCTCCTCCGGCAGTTCCGACAGCTCCGCCTCGAGCTTGCCGCACACAGGAACTACGGCGCTACCCTCGGCCGCCGCCTTCTCGCGCACCTTCATGACCGGTTCGCTGCTGCCATCCAGGTCATCCTCGCTGACGTTGCAGACGTACAGCATCTTCTTGGCGGTGATCAGGCCCAGCGCCTTTACCAGCTTCTGCTCCTCTGGATTGAGCTCCATCCCGCGGATCGGCTGCCCCTTTTCCAGCGTCTCCTTGACCTTCTTGAGCACGGCCGCCCGGGCGATGGCGTCCTTGTCGCCGCTCTTGGCCTGCCGCTGGGCCTTGTCCAGCGAGCTGTTGACGGTCTCCAGGTCTGCAAGCGCCAGTTCCACCTCAATGGTGTCGATGTCGCGCAGAGGATCGACGCTGCCCTCGACGTGGATGATGTCGCCGCCGCCAAAGCAGCGGATTACGTGCAGGATGGCATCCACCTCGCGAATGTGCGAGAGGAACTTGTTGCCCAACCCCTCGCCTGTGCTGGCGCCACGGACGATGCCGGCGATATCAACCACCCGCACGGTAGCAGGAACGATTTTGTCGGTTTCTATGAACTCGTTGATCTTTTTCAGGCGATCGTCAGGTACCGCCACGATGCCCACGTTCGGCTCGATCGTCGCAAAGGGATAGTTCGCCGAAAGAGCCCCGGCCGCCGTCAGGGCGTTGAAAATCGTGCTCTTGCCGACGTTGGGAAGACCAACAATGCCTACTTCTACTGCCATAGGGCGGAAACTATACGCGCTACTTTCCACACCACAACCGCCGGCCATCAGCCTGAGCCGGATTGATGGCCTACAATCGCACCAAACAGAGGTGAATTACATATGCAAGTGACGCTAAGCGGAATCAAATACGACTGGATCGAGAACTGGGCGCGCATCCCTGCCACCAGGTCCGGAGCCGAGAATGGCCGAACCCACGGCGTGGTGGCCTCGGTCACGGGTGATATCCTCGTCTTCAACCAGGCCAGGCCGGGAATACTCCGGTTCAACCCCGAGGGCAGGCTGGTTAACGCCTGGGGAGACCGCTTCGGCGGCGCTCATGGCATGACGCTGGTGCGCGAGGGCGGCCAGGAGTATCTCTGGCTGACTGACCAGAACAGCGGCGAAGTGGTCAAGACAACCCTCGATGGCGAGACGGTGATGAGCCTCAACCGCCCCAATCACCCGATCTACGCCGGTGACAAGCGATTTGTCCCCACCTGGGTCGCGGTGAACGAACTGGATCGCGGCGGCAACGGTGATATCTGGGTCGCCGACGGCTACGGCACCTCCTACGTACATCGCTACAGCAAGGACGGGGCATACATCGGCAGCATCAATGGCACCGAGGGATCGGCGGGCGCGTTCAAGTGTCCTCACGGGATCCGCTTCGATTTCCGCCACGGCAAGCCCGAGCTTTACATAACCGACCGCAGCAACGCCCGCGTCCAGGTCTACGACGCCAACGGCAAGTACTTGCGGCATTTTGGCGCTGATTTCATGACCAGCCCCTGCATGTTCGACCAGTGGCAGGATTACCTGCTGGTTCCAGAGCTGTTTGGCCGAATCACCATCCTCGACAAGGAAGACAAGCTCGTCGGTCATATCGGCAGCAACGACGGGATCGAGAAGAAGGAAGGCTGGCCGAACGAGCGCAAGTATGTCCAGCCGGGCAAGTTCAATAGCCCGCACGCCATGACGGCCGACGCCGATGGCAACCTGTACGTTGTCGAGTGGATCGTCGGCGGCAGGATCACCAAGCTCGCCCGCAATTAAGGACGTGTAACGCTGCTGTCTGCTTGAGTAGTTGACAGTGCGCGCCTTGGATATATCGAAGCTTCGGACGTCAAAAGTTTGTCCTCCAAACGGGGAAAGCAAATGACATCCGAAGCTTCACTTTTTTGCGCTTACGCGATCGCGGCAGGTCGCATGTCCCCTTCGGCCGGAACCTGGATCGCTTTTCCGGCATCGATCACCTCTCGCCGCACGATGGCCAGCGCTATCGCTATCCCGCTGTTGCGCGGGCTGATGGTGCTGCTGGTGATGCCCCCCACTTCATTGCCCTGCTGGTCGTAGACCTTTGCGCCGGCCACCGGGAGCATGTCGTCATTCATCTTCAGTTGCACGAGCTTCCGGGCGTACTGGTTGCGCGCATGCATGCGGGCGACGATCTCCTGCCCCGGGTAACACCCCTTGGTGAAGCTGACGGCCCGCTCGAGCTGCCCCGTCTCGGCCGGGAGAAACGTGTTGTCGTAATCGATGCCGAACACGCCACGACAGGCCTCGATGCGAACGGCATTGAGCGCCGCCCAGCCGATGGCAACGGCCGACTTCTCATCCGCCACCAGACGCCCCCATGTCGCGACCAACTCAGCCCTGGGCACAACGACAAGATACATTGCCACCGTCCCCAGGTCGGTGCGCCACGCGGAAACTGATCCCGAAGTTCGGCCGGTGTTATCCTGCAACTCCACCGCATCGATGCCGGTCGCTTCACGAACCAGTCGTGCCGCTCCCGGGCCAAGCACGCCGATCACCGACAGGTCATCATCAGCGGTGAAATCCACCTTCTCACGGAAGTGATATCGCTCCAGTTCCTTCGAAACGTCAGCTATCAGTCGGCGATCAAGTTCAAGCAGTATGCGATCGTCTGCCACGAGAACATTCATCTCAGCCAGGACGCGCCCCTTCCGATCAAGCAGAAAGGAGAATCTCGCCTGCCCGGGAGGGATCGATTTGCCGCTATCGCGCTCGACCAGTTCGGCGGTGAGCAGGCTGTTGAGGAAGCTGGCGCGGTCTTCTCCCGTAACGGATATCACGCCGCGCTGGGCCATGTCGAACACGCCGGCGGATCGATACATCGAGGCGTACTCGATCGGCAACCGGCCGTAGGTGCTCACCATGGAGGTTCCGAAATAGTCTTGATACTCCGCCTGCGCCTGCGAGTGCCAGTCGCTCAACGGCCATTCATTTTCAGGATTGCTCATTTCGTTGCATGCTTGTGATCACAGCTATCGTGAACGCACACACACGTGGTCTGCGTGCACTCGTTGGCACACGTGGCCGAGCAGTATGCCTTGCCATTGCGTATCACGGCCTTCCCCTTCTTGACCGTACAGTAGCAGGTCTTACAGGCGCATTTCTCTGTCTCTTCCATGGCTACCTCATAGCCAATCTTACGCCAAAAATCAGGACACGGAAACGAAAGTCCCCGTGTCCTTGAGATTACCCTGCTACTGGCGCTAATCAGGCCGACTTGCGGATTCCGGCGGCCTTGCGCAGCTTCTCAGCCATGTCCGTCTTCTCCCAGGAGAAGCCGCCCGACTTGGTGGGCGTGCGGCCGAAGTGGCCGTTGCGGGCCGTCTCCTTGTAGATCGGCTTGAGCAGATCCAGGTGACGGATGATGCCGCGCGGCGTGAGCGGGAAGTTTTCCTTGATCAGTTCAGCGATGTCATCCTCAGGCATCAGCGCCGTGCCCTCGGTGGAGACCGTGACGCTCACCGGCTTGGCCACGCCGATGGCATAGGCAAGCTGCACTTCGCAGCTGCGGGCCAGCCCGGCCGCCACGACATTCTTGGCGATGTAGCGGGCCATGTAGCTGGCGGAGCGATCCACCTTGGATGGATCCTTGCCGGAGAACGCACCGCCGCCATGGGCGCCGCGCCCGCCATAGGTGTCGACGATGATCTTTCGTCCCGTCAGGCCGGTATCGCCGTGCGGGCCGCCGACCACAAACTTACCGGTCGGGTTGATGTGAAAGATGATCTCGTCATTCCAGAAGCGGCTGGGTACCACCGGGCGAATCACCTGTTCGATGATCACCTCTTTCGCTTCCTGGCTGAAGCAGTCGTTCTTGTCCAGCACGCTCTCGTCATGCTGGGTGGAGACCACGATGGTGTGCACACGCTTGGGCAGCTCGTTCTCGTACTCGACAGTGACCTGGCTCTTGCCATCGGGGCGCAGCCACGGGATCTTGCCGCTGGCGCGAACCTCCGCCAGCCGCTCCACGATGCGGTGCGACAGGTGGATGGGCAGCGGCATCAGCACATCCGTCTCGTCGGTGGCATAGCCGAACATGAGCCCCTGGTCGCCAGCACCCTGCTCGTTCTGGTCATCCTCGGCCGCGTTCACACCGCGGGCAATGTCGGGAGATTGCGTGTGGATTGCGGTGAGCACGCCGCAGCTCTGCCAGTCAAAGCCGATCTCAGGATGGTTGTAACCGATCTCGCGGATGACGCTGCGGGCGATGGCGGCATAGTCCACCACGGCCTTGGTGGTTACTTCGCCGGCGATGACGACCTGCCCAGTGGTGACAAGCGTCTCGCAGGCAACGCGCGAGTTGGGATCCTGCGCCAGGAGGGCATCGAGAATGCCATCCGAGATCTGGTCAGCCACCTTGTCCGGGTGGCCCATGGTTACGGACTCGCTGGTAAACAGGTGCGAACTACGACGGTATTCCGGTGACACTCTGGTATTCTCCTTTGGGTAGGCGCTGGTGCTCAAAACAGTTTTTGTACATCCAATTGCGCCATGTAACAAGCTGAACAGTTTATCGACATCGCCGCCTTTAAGGCAACCTGGGATATGCCTCCGACCGCTTCAACGCGACAGCTTACTGGAGCGTACCGATGAACTCGTTTGCCTCGGCAATGGCGGCATCCATCTCCTTGATCAGGTCGTTGACATTCAACTCGATCTCCTGCGTCGTTCCCTGCAGAGAGGCGATCGCCTGGGCATTCAGGTTGTGCTTCAGGTACGGGACGTGATCGCGAAACTGTGCCAGCACCGGCGGCATGCGGGCCTCGGCCTTTCTCATCGTCCCGATAAGCTGACTGTAGCGCTGGCGCGTTTCCTTGAGCTTCTGCTCGCTGCTGGCCCGCAGGCGGGAGTTGCTGTACTGCTCCAGTTCGCTCTCCCACTCCCTGAACATGTCCTGCGCTACTTCATCGACATCCTTGATGCGCTTGGAGACT
>JAKORQ010000518.1 GCA_029777755.1 Planctomycetota bacterium | reverse complement strand
GGCCTACGGCGTAGCCCTGCTGGCCGGCGTCGGCACCGGTGTATTTGGCAGCGTCGAGCAGGCCTGCCGGCAGTCGATCCGCGAGACGGCCAAGGTAAAACCCAACCGCAAGACCAGCGCCCTCTATGACCGCCACTACACGGTCTACCGCAAGCTCTACCACGACCTGAAGGAAAGATTCGCGGAGATTGCGGGCCTGTAACTCAAGGAAGGAACCCGAACAGACACCGATGAACACAGTTGTCGCAGCATCTGCGCTCATCTGTGTTCATCGGTGTTCATGGCTTATTTCTTCGCCAGCGCTACCGCAGCTTTTGTCAGTTCGGTGATCTTCGCGAAATCGCCTTTGGTGATCAGCTCTTTGGACACCATCCAGCTTCCGCCACAGGCCAGGACTGAGGGTAGCTTGAGGTATTCGCCGACGTTGGCCTCGGTGATGCCTCCGGTAGGCATGAACTTCATCATGCCGTAAGGGGCGCTGATCGCCTTGAGTGTCTTCACGCCACCGATGGCCTCGGCCGGGAAGAACTTCACGACGTTCAGCCCGAAATCCAGCGCCATCTCGATCTCCGTCGGGGTCGCCACGCCCGGCGTGATGGGGATGTTCTTCCTGACGCAGTAATCGACAACCTTGGGGTTGAGCCCCGGCGAGACGATGAACTTCGCCCCGCAATCGACTGCGCGATTGACGGTGTCGATGTTCAGCACCGTGCCGGCGCCGACGAGCATGCCGGGCACCTGGCTTACCTTCTTGATCGCCTCGGCCGCGGCCGCGGTGCGGAAGGTGATCTCCGCACAGGGCAACCCACCGGCCACCAGCGCCTCGGCCAGCGGCACGGCATCCTTCGCATCGTCAATCACCACCACCGGCACCAGCCGCAACGCACCAATCTGCTTGAGAACTTCTGACATTTATCCCTCTACTCCTGGTACAGCCTGTTCACGGGACAGCTCCGCAACGTGCCATTTCCGGCAGAGCTTCTCCAAGTCAACGGCAGGAATTGGAGCTGCCGTGGTCATGCCATCGATCATATCGCACGCCGCTGATGCATCAGAAGAACGTGTAATACTTGCCCTCGGCCATTTTCCATACCAGCAGGCCCAGTTCCAGCAGGTGGTAGTCGCCCCACATGCTGCTCTCACCAGCGGGGATCTTGCTGCCGCGGGCCTTGTAGTCCCAGCCGTTGGGGCGGTGGTAGATGCTGTGCAGCAGGATGCCCTCGTGGTCGGGCGAGAGGCTCAGGTAATCATCTTCCATGAGCCGCCTGGCGACCGTCAGGCCGGCGTTGAGGTACTTCTCGTTCTTGAGCGCCACTCCCAGGCGAATCAGGCCCTGGGCGCCAATCGCGCTGGCGGATGCGTCAACCGGCTCGAAGTCGTTGTACGGCTCGGCCGGCCGATCCTGCCAGTCGCCCAACTTGTGCAGGTTCGGGGCGCCGGTATCCCAGTAGCAGATGCCGTCGGCCGCTGCCCCCTGGTTGATGTAGAAGTCGCAGGTCGCCTTGGCTGCCTTCTCCAGCATCGTCAGCGCCTTCCTGCGCGGCATGACGCCCCGGCCAAACTCATCGTCCGGCAGCGTGCGCACGAACTCCAGCTCCTCGGCAAACCCGAGCATGGCCCACGCCAGTCCGCGCGTCCAGGTCGAGAAGGGCGAGTAACCCTGCTGCGTCGAGGGGCAGCGGAATGCGCCCGAGACGGTGTTGAAGATCGCCTCATGCACCGATCGGCCACGCAGCGCGGGCAGGTCGTATGAGTCGCGGCCCTCGCCGTAGTAGACGTTGTACCTTGCGGTGGTGGCCGCGTGCGTCAGGGCACGATGCAGCAGGTTCACCTTCTCATCCTGCTCGGAGAGCAGGGCATGGCCGAGCTTGTGCGCCAGGCCGCAGATGCGGATCGTCCGCATGGTGTCGATGAACAGCGAATGCGGGCCGTTGAAGGAGTGGATGAATCCCATGCCGTCGGGAAGCTGCGTCCAGCGGGCGGCCTGCACCGCGCCCGAGCACTTGATGGCCAGCTCGTAGAAGCGCATTTCCCAGTCGTTGTGCGGGATCTTCTTCTCCAGCATCAGCCGGCGAAGCTGGCCATAGGTGGAGAGATTGTTGAAGCCATGGTCGTGCACGCCGGTGTGGGTGATGTGCTCGGCCATGTCGCACAGCGTATGCGTGCGCCCGATATCCAGGAGCTTGCGATCTCCGGTGACATCAAAGCACAGCAGGGCATTGCCATACTGGAAACCCTGCGTCCACTGCGTCCAGGCGCGGGCGGTATACTTCCCGGCCGCCGTGAACACCGGCGCACCGTCGGAAATCTTCCATCGCCTGTCCAGGGCAACCGTCTTCTTCGCGGCCACCTCAAACAGCCGCTTAACCGCAGGCTTCAGGGACTTTGCAGTAAGTGAATTGTCGATCTTCATGGTTTTCCTCTCTTGTATCCACAGATTTTCACAGATTCGTTCAGAGTACGATCCGTTCGTACACAAATGGGATTCCCCGGAGCTTCAGCTCGACCACCAGGGCCTGTCGGCAAATCGGCTCGGCGAATCCTTGACCAAGTTGTCGATGGACCTCC
>JAKORQ010000517.1 GCA_029777755.1 Planctomycetota bacterium | reverse complement strand
GAATCGGGGAAGTAGTACTCGCGGGCGTTCTCGGGGGTGATCAACTCCACGTCGATCATGATGTGCTTGGGCATGAACTGCGAAATCGCCGTCCGGTTGCCGTCACGCAGGCTGGAGACGCACAGGTGGATGCCGGTGGCAATCATGCTCGGCGGATAGGTCAGGTTGGCCGGGAACATCGGGTGCTTGTCCATGACCATCTTGACCACTTCCTTCATGCCCGCGCCGGGGAAGATCCAGATTTCCTGGTCGCGGCCGGCCTCCTCGATGGCCTGCATGGCGCCCAGCGCCATGTCATCGTCGGCCGCCCAGATGCAGTCGATCTTCACGTTGCTGAACTGGGTGAGCAGGTTCTGCGTTACCTCGGCCGCCCTTTGCCGCTGCCACATGGCCGGCTGGGAGGCGAGGATCTTGATGCCCGGATGCCGGCGGATCACTTCATTGAACGCCTGCACGCGGTCGGTATTCACCGTGGAGGGAATGCCCTCGAGCACGAGGATATTCCCCTTGCCGTTGAGCTTTTCGACGATGAACTCGGCCGCCCTTCGGCCAAAGGCCTTGTTGTCACCCTCGATGAAGATGTCGGCCACCGGCTTGAGGAAGCCGCGATCGACATTGACTATATAGATGCCGCGCTCGTGGGCACGCTCGGCCACGTCGGTGAGCGGGGCGCTCTCGGTGGCGAGGATCACCAGGCCATCGATACCCTTGGCCATCATGTCCTCGATGTCAGCCACCTGCTTCTCCGGGCCGGCCGCGGTGACGAATGTCCACTCGACATCAGGATAGAGCGCCATGGCCCGCTTGGCCCACCAGCCCACGCCGGCCGTCCAGCCGTGATCGGCCGCGGGGATGGATACGCCTATGCGAATCTTCTTCGCCTGCTCCTGTGCCGAGGCACTGGGCGCAAAGAGGCAGAGGACAAAGGCCACGAGGATGAACAACAGTCCAAAGCGTTTGAGCATATCGTTTCTCCCAGTCTTTGTTTTGTGAGAGTTGTTTTACCCATCGCCACCGTCGATGGAAAGCCCGCCGGGCAGGTAGTTCACTCATCTGGCCGACTGCCGGATGGCAGCGCACAATCCGCCTTCACCATCATCCATGTGATACCGATCCAGGCGAAGATGGCCGGGTACTGGTTCCATGCGGGCAGGTTCTTGTCATGCATGGCGAACATCGTCAGTAGGAACGCGCCAAAGAGTGCCGCGGCCAGCGAAAGTCCAAGGTTGGCCAGCGCCAGACGGTGCTTGCGCACGAAGACGGCCAGGAGAAGCAGGATGCCGATGATCGCCTCGGCCAGGCCGATGATCACCTGGAACATCCGTGCCAGGCCGGAAAGAACGGTAGGGTCGGTGGAGGTGTTGAAGATCTGCACGAACCACTGCGAGATGGGGACGAACTGCTTGTTCACACGGTCGATGGTGAAGTCAGGATCAAAGGTGACGTAGCAAGCCAGCAACTCCCACAGTCCCATGACAAACAACATGACGACAGGAAGAGAGGGAATGCGTCTGGCCACGCGTTGATTCCTTTCTTTGAACTGTGCGTTGGACTCCATAGCCGAGCGAATTGAGAAATCGTAGGACAATCCCCGGCGAGAATAGTGGTGGCACTCTGCGATTTGTCACGTCGGTATGGAAGCACTGATGGACGCCGATACGCACGGATTCTTCCGGATGTGTCGTTGAGTGTTCGATATGGTCTGGTCGAACTATCGCAAGAATCCTGATATGCGGATCAAGTGGCGGCAAGATCTAGGGCAATCGGTTGCGCATCGGTGTTTATCTGTGGGTCCTTCCAGTTTCACCGCAGCAGGCGATGGATGCAGGTTACCGCCAATGCACCGTCGCCGACTGCGAAGGCTACGCGCTTGGTTGCGCCCGATCGGACGTCGCCGGCCGCCAGTACGCGGGGCATGGATGTCTCCAGTTCGCACGGCTCTCGCTCCAGCGGCCATTTGCCCGAGTTGGCAGCGTGTGATCCGGTCAGCAGGTAGCCATCATCGTCGCGGGCGATCTGTGGCGGAAGCCACGAGCTGTTGGGCACCGCCCCGATGAAAACGAACACAGCGCTACAGTCGATGGTGCTCTCCTGTCCGGATTCCGAGCGAATCTCTATCCCTGATACGTGAGTGTCTCCCAGGATCCTCGTGACGCTGGTTTGCGTGTGCACCTGGATGTGGGGATTGTTGCGGATGCGGTTGACCAGGTACTCGCTCATGCCTGGGCCCAGTTCGCCGCGGAGGATGAAATGGACGCCCGCCGAGCATTCGGAGAGGTACATGGCCGCCTGCCCGCCGGAGTTGCCGCCGCCGACCACCGCGACCTGCTGGCCGGTGCAGAGGCGAGCCTCCACCGCGGTGGCCGCGTAATAGACGCCGGCGCGCTCGAATCTCTCGGCATTCTCCACTTCGCGCCTGCGCCAGGTGGCGCCGCAGGCGATGAGGATGATCCGCGCGCGGATCGCCTGGTCGTCGCTGGTGAAGATGGTGTGGTGTTCTGCGCCATGCTCGAGAGATTTCACTTCCACCGGCGCGAGCAAAAGTGCGCCGAACTTGAGCATCTGAAGTACGCCACGAGTGGCCAGCTCGGTGCCGGACAGCCCGGAGGGGAAGCCGATGAAGTTCTCGATGACCGATGAGCCTCCCGCCTGGCCGCCGGGGCCAAGGCGATCCAGCACGACGGTGGAGAGGCCTTCGGACGCAGCGTAGACGCCGGCCGTCATGCCGGCCGGTCCGGAGCCGATGATGGCGACATCGAAAACGGTATTGGGGCATGGTTGCTGAACGCCGACGGCTCGGGCCAGTTGGCCGAGCGTTGGATTGGCCAGCACCGTCCCGTCGCGGCACTCGACAACGGGCAAGTCGCCATCGCGCTTCCCAAGGCGCTCGAGCTCCGATAGTCCCTCGGGAGTGTCCGAGTCCGTCCAGGCAAAGGGGAGGAAGTTGCGATGCAGGAACTCACGCAGAATCGTGGTGGCCGGACAGCGCGCCTTGCCAACGATTTTCACCCCCGCGACGCCGGCCTGCTGCAATAGTTGCCGGCGGATCTGGAAGGCAACGATCAGCTTCTCCGCCAGTCTCGGCAGCTTGCCCAGCAGCTCTCGAAATTGGTTCCCGGGTACCCGCACCAGCATCGTCTCGCCACGTGCGATGGCGCTGAGGATGCTCGGCCGGCGTGTCAGCAGGTCGATATCACCGGTGAACTCGTGGGGATGATGGACGGTCACCTCGCGATCGTTGTCGGCGGGATTGATGATCTGCAGCGAACCGGACTCAACCACGTAGAAGTCGACATTGTGGTCGCCGGCCTCGACTACCACCTCGCCATCGCGGTAGCGGCGGCAGGTGCCGTTGGCACGGATGACGTCCATCTCCTCATTGCTGAGGCGCGGAAACGCCACTTCGCTTGAGATGATTTCCATCTCTCAAGCGTAGGCGGGCGAGCAGCCTTGGCCGGCGAAAATTCCCGCAACGGCCCGGGCTGCTACTTGCGCGGATCGTGCGTCATCAGCGGCTCGAGTTCGCGGTGCATCGCCTCGAGGTCGTTGACGTAGGCGTAGGCGCGGTTGCGATCGGGCTGGGGATTCCAGTGGATGTCCACCTTCTCATCGAGTGTCACATCGCCGGTGGGGGACAGATCCCACAGCTTGCGCGAGGACGGCCTACCCGTGTAGAGAATGCGAAGCTGGTCCCAGGTCGGGCGCTGCAGCTTTGGCTTGCCCTTGAAGTACTCCTCGTAGCAGCGGCGGACGATATGGTCCTTCGCGACATTAAGGTAGCAGTCTCCCATCTCAACTTTCCAGCCACTGCCGCCGGCGAAGACCATGGGGAAATCAGTGGGCATCTTCGCCAGCTCATTGCGGGCCGATGGCGGGTCCTGCTGGTAGTTCCAGCCGGCCATTCCGTGCGGCAGCCGGGCGTTGCCATTGCCGCCAGCCGCGTAAAACTTGAGCTTGCGCCGCACTAGCTCAACGCCGCTCAGTTCGCTGATCTCGTCCGCCCCGGAGTCGAGCAGGTCGCTGATGTTGGTGGCCGGCCCGATCGTCACAAGGGTGATTGACCTGTCCTCGGCGGCCGCCAGTATCCGGCGATACAGCTTCACGACATCCGGCGCTGTCTCGCGCGTCAGCGTATGCGGGTAATCGCGAACGATGCCGGCGAGGAATGTGTCATGGCTGAAGCCGGTTTCGCGCTTTATGGTCCCAATGGGAAGATCGGGGCGGCCGAACCATGTATTGATCGCATGGGCGGCCGGTACCGCATTCGGGTGGGTGTTGACGATCCCCACCGCCAGGACCTCGATCTCTCCGCGATCCGCCAGGGCATGCATCACCGCAAATGCGCCCGCATCATCCACGTCCGCGCCAAGGTCGGTATCAAGGATGACCTTCTCCTGCGCAAGTGCCGGCGAGATAACTGCCATGCAAAACATGGCGACCACGAAGATATAAATCAGGTTCATTTCCATTCTTTGCGCGTTCATGATACTCATAGGGGCTCGGGTGTGTAGCGGCCTGTCGATCGTCGAACAGGTGGCGCAGGGATAAGGGAGTATGCGATGTTGGAACGTCATTTCCTCGGTTTGGCGGCGGGTATCTGCCTGGGACTTTCTGCTTGTGCGGCCCCGGTGATGGCGGCGGAACTGCCGCCGGACTTCAAGCCCATGAATGAAGACAGTCCGTACGTACCTGAAGGGTATGTGAAGGTCTTTGCAGATGAGATGACCACCCCCACGCTCGACACCAGCAAGTGGTGGACCCGCTACATCTACAACAATGGCACT
>JAKORQ010000516.1 GCA_029777755.1 Planctomycetota bacterium | reverse complement strand
GGCGTCATCAAACCGAATACCGGCGGATATGAGCATCACATGCCGATGAAGGAGATGCATCGGCTGTTCTATCCCAAGGACACCGTGTTCACTGGTGCTTTCGCGGCGGCGCTGGCGCATGCCAGCAGGAATCCCGAGATGCGCAAGCACTATCCGGCCGACTGCGAGCGATACCTCGAGAAGGCAAAGAAGGCCTGGGAGTGGCTGGAGAAGAACGATCGGTACGTGCAGTACTTCCACTACGGCGCAGTCTTCGGCGACTGGGACGAGCGTTGCTGGGCCGCGGTTGAGCTGTACGCTGCCACCGGTGAGCAGAAGTATCACGACTACTTCCTCCAGAACTTCCGCCCGGATGAGAAGCGCTGGGGCTGGTGGGGCATGTTTGAGGGCGTTGGCAATGCGGTGAACTGCTACATCTTCCTCAAGGACCGTCCGCGCGACCCTGCCATGCTGGCCAAGTGCGAGCAGGCGCTGCGTGAGATGTGCGTCATGCACCTGGAGGATGCCGCGGAGCATCCCTATCGGCTGTCGATTCCCCGCCCGTCGGTGCGCCACGGAACGTACGGCTGGTACTTCCCCGGCGACCTGGCCGGCTGGAACCTGCTGATGGGCTATGCCCTGGACAAGGACCCGCGCTATCTGCAGTGCGCCGCCGACAACATGGGATACAGCTATGGATCCAACCCGTTCGGCTACTTCCTGCATACCGGGCTGGGCTTCAAGCGCAACATCGAGGTGGTGAGCGACGTTGCCAACAACGATGACATCATCGAGCCGGTGCCTGGGCTTCCGCTGGGCATTGGTTCGCCCGGGTTCTACTGGATCGCACAGTATGGCAGGCAACTGGCTGAGGGCATGTACCCATCAGAGTGGCCGCTGATGAACCGCTGGTACGATGGCTTCAACGTGCAGTCCGAGTTCACGATGGGGCCGATGATCCGCGAGACGATCGTGGCGGCGTTCTTCGCCAACCTGCCCCAGGATGCAGGCAAGCGCCCGACCGTGAAGATCAAGGCCGACAGGATCAACGGTAAGGCGCCCCTGACGGTTAAGTTCGACATCGAGACCGACATCCACGCAGAATCAGTTCGCCAGGTGTTCTGGGATTTTGGTGACGAGTCGTTCTCGGTAATGCGCAACCCCGAGCATGTGTTCAGCGAGGAGGGGCGCAGCTACCCGATCGGCGTTTCCATCGTTGATGACAATGGCTACTGGGCGTATGACACCGTGACCGTCAGCGTCCTCCTCTCCCAGGCGTCCTTCCCGCAGGAGGAGCGCAAGGCCGACGCCAGGACCGTGGCGCTGTATCACCTGAATGGCGACCTGAAGGACGCCACCGGCAAGCTTCCGGAGCTGAAGGTGGAAGCAAAGCAGCCGCAGAAGAAGGCATACTCCTTCTCTGCAGAAAGCCCTCTGTGGATGAGCGAGCCGGCCGGCTCCTGCCTTGTGCTTGACGGTGCTGAGCACTTCTTCGTGGAGATCCCGGTAGATGTGCTGCCCAACCCGGAGAGCACTCCGCTGACGATGGAGATGATGATCTACGTGAATGAGTTTGCCGGCTGGTCTTATTCTGGAAACCCGATGGTTCTTGGCGTCAAGAACAACTGGGATTCCTGGCTCGGCTGGATCCAGGACACCTGGGACAGGGCAAATGCGCCGAAGTTCGGCGACGCGATCCCGTCATCGCGGTTCGCCGAGGATTTCCCGCGCAACCGATGGTGCCATGTGAAGATCTCCTACGACGGCAGCGGCACTTCCCGCCTGTACGTTGATGGGAAGGAGTGGGGCGCTATTCAAGGCTCGCCTTTCAAGGCGAATGTGCGAAAGCCGCTCGTGCTCTCCTTCGGGCCGGTCAAGGGCATGATTGACGAGGTGGTCGTGCGGACTGAGGCCAACTGATCGCCCCAAGCTGCTAGACACAGATATGAAAAACAGCCGGCGCTGACTAGGTTATACCCGCATCAGCGCCGGCAGTGTTTTTGGCTTCAGGGATGCAGTCAGGCGATCGTCTGGGCCTTGCCTGCGGCCGCGGGCTTGGGTTCAACCACACCCGCGATCGAGGCATGGTATGCCTGGAGACTCTTCACGCTGCCACGGCCACAGCGCGAAGCGGCGATACCCTCGGCCGCCGCCACAGCCGCGCTGAGCGTCGTGATATACGGCACGTTATACTTGATGGCCGCCTTGCGGATGTACGAGTCATCCTGCTGGCTATCCTTGCCGGCAGGGGTGTTGACCACCAGTTGAATCTGTCGATTGGTGATGGCGTCGACGAGATTCGGGCGACCCTCTTGCAGCTTGTTGATCTTCTCTGAGGCTATCCCATGCTCGCTGAGGAACATGTGCGTGCCCTCGGTGGCGTAGATCTTGAAGCCCAGCTCCGCGAAGCGACGGGCCGCCGTTAGAACGGCCGGCCGATCACGCCTTGCCACGCTGATCAGCACAGCGCCATCCAGCGGCAGCGGCATCTTCGCGGCTTCCTCAGCCTTGAAGTATGCCAGGCCGAAATTGTCCGCCAGTCCCAGCACTTCGCCGGTGGAGCGCATCTCCGGGCCGAGCACCGGGTCAACCTCCGGGAACATGCTGAACGGAAGCACCGCTTCCTTAACGCCGAAATGCTGCAGCGGGTGGTGTTTCAGGTTCAGGTCCTCAAGTTTTGCCCCAAGCATCAGCCTGGTTGCGAGGCTCGCCATCTGGATGTTGCAGACCTTCGAGACCAGTGGCACCGTGCGACTGGCGCGGGGATTGGCCTCCAGGCAGTACACCACGTTGTCCATGATCGCGTACTGCACGTTGATCAGGCCGACCACGCCAAGCTCACGGGCGATCCGCTCCGTGTAACGCGTGATCGTATCGCGATGCACCGGCGGGATGCTGATCGGCGGGATCACACAGGCTGAGTCGCCGGAGTGGATGCCGGCCATCTCGATATGTTCCATGATCGCTGGCACAAAGGCCTGCTTCCCATCGGAAAGGGCATCTGCTTCGCACTCCAGCGCCTTGTCCAGGAACCGGTCGACATAGATCGGCCGATCGGGCGTCACCTCAACCGCGACCGACAGGTAGCGCCGCAGCATCTGCTCGTCATGCACCACTTCCATGCCGCGTCCGCCCAGCACAAACGAGGGACGAACGATCAGCGGATACCCCATTTGCTCGGCAATCTTGAGCGCTTCCTCAGGCGTGGATGCCATGCCCGAGGGCGGCATGGGGATGCCCAGCTTGTCCATCATCTTGCGGAACTGCTCGCGGTCCTCGGCCGTGTCTATGGTGTCGACGGTGGTGCCAAGGATCTTCACGCCTTGCTCCGCGAGCTCGCGGGCGATGTTCAGCGGCGTCTGGCCGCCGAACTGCACTATCACGCCCAGTGGCTTTTCCTTCTCGTAGATCGCCAGCACATCCTCCACGGTGAGCGGCTCAAAGTAGAGCTTGTCGGAAGTATCATAGTCAGTGGAGACCGTCTCGGGATTGCAGTTGACCATGATGGTCTCGTATCCCATCTCGCGCAAAGCCATCGCGGCATGCACACAGCAATAGTCAAACTCAATCCCCTGGCCAATACGGTTTGGCCCGCCGCCCAGCACCATGACCTTCCTGCGATCGGAAACCGGGACGGTGTCGGTGCCGCTATAGGTGCTGTAGTAGTAGCAGGCGTTATCGACGCCGCTGACCGGCACCGCCTCCCACGAATGCACGATGCCCAGCTCCTTGCGCTGCCGGCGGATATCCGCTTCCCTGACGCC
>JAKORQ010000515.1 GCA_029777755.1 Planctomycetota bacterium | reverse complement strand
CGGGCGCGAAAAACGGCAGGAACATCCCGGTCAGACGACAAGAGCATAGATGACTCCCTCCGGGCTGCGACGGTCCAGTTATGTCTATGCGAAGTCCTGAACCTTCACTTTCGCCCAGTGCGAACTGAATCGTTTGACGAATTCCTGGTGAATCTCGTGCGGCTGATAGAGATCGTGGCCGGCCTTGTCATCAAATACCACGCAAAGGCCGACGTCATAGCTGCTGTCCACCACCTCGCGCGGGGAAGGAACACTCCTGCCGGCCCAGACATGCCGGACAGAGGAGATTTTGGCCATCTGCTCGTGGGCGTAGCGGATCATCTCCTCCTTCACCGAGTCAGCAGTTCCTTCCTTGCACCAGAAAAACACCACGTGAATGAACATGGTCTATTGATCTCCTTCTGGCGATGGTTTGTACCCGAGAAAAGCAGTGGCCGCCAGCTGTGACAGGACCGACCTACTTGCCCGTGTGATCGGGGCGGAGAACGCGAACGGTCTCGGCGTTGAGCACTTCCAGGTAATGGTTCAGGCGGTCGTTGGCATCATCAAGGCCGCCGCCAAACTGGCGATTGGGGTCGTTATAGATCAGGCGCACCGGCAGCTCGGTGATGCGAAGCCCGCCGGCGATCGCCCGCGGCCAAAACTGCATGGGAAATGCGTATCCCTTCTCGGTGAGGTTCAAGCCGATGGTCGGCTTGACGCGATGCGCCTTGAAGCCGCAGAAGGAGTCGGTCAGGCAGGTGCCAAAGATGTCGTTTATGATGCAGGTAATGGTGGCGTTGATGCTGCGACGCTCCGGCGGTGGCAGATCGTCGCCGGCGTCAACCTGCATATAGCGTGATCCACTGATGATGTCCCACTTGTCGGTGGCAATCTCGCGCATGAAATCAGGAATGCGCTTCGGCTCATGCTGGCAGTCGCAATCCATGGTGATCACCCAGTCATAGCCGTTGGCGTCAGCCCAGTTGAAGGCATCTATGAGGCTTGAACCATAGCCGCTGTTTTTCTCATGGCGCAGCACGTTGATGCCTGCGACTGATCGAAGGATCTCCGGGGTCTGGTCCGATGAGCCGTCATCGATGACCAGTACATGGTCATGGTAACGCTTTACCTGATCGAGAACGTCGCGGACGTACCGCTGCTCGTTGTACACTGGAATCGCAATCAACACCTGCATCGATCTGGTCGCCTTCCTGCTCGATCAACCTATAGGATTCCTCGATCCTAAGCAGATTCAGGCGACAAGGTAAAGAGGCGTTCTATAGTTGCTTCCGGCGTTTGAGAGGTTCCGATACACTTGCAGCCAGTACAGGCGAAAACACCATGAGCCAGACTCTCGGCCATCTTTGCATCGTTTTGCATGGGCATCTTCCCTATGTTCTGCACCATGGGAAGTATCCTCATGGGGAAGCATGGCTGTATGAAGCGGCCGCCGAGACCTATTTGCCCCTGCTGGACATGATCGGCGAGGCGGCGCTCAATCGTGCCCGGCCGGCACTGACCATCGGCCTCACGCCGGTGCTGCTGGAGCAGCTGGCGCATGACCGCTTCAAGAAGGGATTTGTCGCCTACCTGAATGAACGCCGCGAGCGGGCCATCTCCGACCGCAGGGAGTTTGAGGCGAGAAACGAACTTCACTTTGCCTACCTGGCGGAACGATGGGAGAAGTGGTACGAGCACAACCTCGAGATTTTTCAGCGGATTCGGCAGGACATACCGGCCGAGTTCGCCATGCGCTGCCGTGAGGGGCATATCGAGATCCTCACCAGCAATGCCACGCACGCGTACATGCCACTGCTGCTCAATGACGAGATGATCCGGGCGCAACTATCGCTGGGCACGTTCACCAGCGAGCGGCACCTTGGGTTCCGGCCAACGGGGATGTGGCTGCCGGAGTGCGCATATCGCCCACACTGGCAGCACTGGATCCCGGCCGTGCTGTACGACAATCCCCGCAATCGGCCGGGGCTGGAGATCTTCATCCAGCAGGCGGGAATCGACCACTTCTTTGTGGATACCCACCTGATCGCCGACTCTCAGGTAATGGGCACCATGGAGAACGGGCAATTTCGCCAGGCCTCGGCGGAACAGCGTGCCTGGGACAACCGCGGCTGGGGCAATGTGCTTGAGCCGGTGGGAGTGGTATCGGAGCCGGGGCCGGCAAGCGTGTGGGCATTCGGGCGACACCCGGGAGTTTCCGAGCAGGTCTGGTCAGGGTCGATCGGATACCCGGGCGCGGGGCAGTACCTGGAGTTTCACCGCAAGCACGGCGAACGCGGCCTGCGGTATCACAAGGTGACACACAACAAGGCACCGCTGTCGGCGAAGGATCCCTACTACCCGGATGACATCCCCGGCAAGG
>JAKORQ010000514.1 GCA_029777755.1 Planctomycetota bacterium | reverse complement strand
CCAGGGGGCCGCGGCGTCGGCCAGGCCCATTAGGCGGACGGAGGGCACATGGGCTATGAACTGGGGATACTCCTTGGCAGGCTCGTGCAGGATCATCAGTACCCCGTCGACCTTGGGGAGCGGGCGGCTGCCGGCCAGTTCGTCGGCGGAGATGGTGCGGATGATCATCGACTTGTTGGCGCGGGCCAGGGCGGTCTCAGCTGCCTCGACGCTGCTGAGGTATACAGAGCTCATGCGCAAGACAGGCTCGGAGCAGGGGATAAGGAAGGCAACGAGATTCTTGCGCCTGGGGGTGACGGCCTGTCGCTCGCCACGGCGCGGCCGCCCTTTGCGGCCGAGGGTGTAGTTCAACTCCCTAGCGGCCTTCAGCACAACTTCACGGGTTTCAGGCGAAACGCGCGGATTATTGTTAAGGACAAATGACACCGTGGAAAGTGCCACCCCCGCTCGCTCGGCCACATCCTGAAGGGTTGCCATGGCAGTGCGAGTATAGTGTCGAAAAATTAAAAGCGAAATATTTTCTGGAAAGTAGAGCAGTTGTTTACGCGATCAGGGCCAAAAGACCCGGGGGCACGGCTTGAGGATCTTTATGCTCTACTTGTCAGTCACGCGGGCAGGCAGTCGCCGCGGATGCCGATGATGATTTCCTTCATGGGGATGACCTTGCCTGACTGTGCGATGGCGCGCTGCACTACGCGGGTGAGGCCCGAGCAGCAGGGGACCTCCATGCGGGCGACGGTAACGGACTTTATTCTGTTGCTCGTGAAGATGGCCGAGAGCTTGTGCAGGTAAGGCTCGACATCATCCAGCTTGGGGCAGGCGATGGCCAGTGCCTTGCCGGCCAGCAGTTGCGAGTGAAACGCCGGGTAGGCGAAGGGGACGCAGTCGGCCGCGATGAGCAGATCGCTGTCCTGCCAGATGGCACTGGTGACGGGCAGCAGCGCGAGTTGCACCGGCCATTGGCGCAGTGCGGAAGCCGTTGGCGCACCGGCCATGTTGGGCATGGCAGGCATGGCCTGGAAACTCTGGACTCGTGAGCCGGGGCACCCGCCGGCGTGCGTGCGGGCGCGGATGAACTGGGATGCCGGCACAGGCGCAGGTTGTGGGGCGTGATCGTGAGCGGGCTTGCCAAGGTGCATCTCCACGGCGCGCTCGTCGAATTCCTCGGCCTCGCGCTCCTCGATGGAAATGGCGTCCATGGGGCAATGTCCCAGGCAGGCGCCCAGGCCGTCGCAGAGATTGTCGGCGACGAGGCGTGCCTTGCCGTCGATGATCTTTATCGCGCCCTCGGCACAGCTCGGCACGCAATCGCCGCAGCCATTGCACTTTTCCTCATCGATCCTGACGATCTTCCGCATCCGCCTGGTGGTACTACTGCTCATGAATCGCTTCCTCTCCGGAAAGGGGCATTATCACCAGTTTCGCGACGGGTGCTTTGACATGGATCAATCTCCCATTTGTAACCTGCGGGCACGGTGGCGCATCCAATGAGGCGAAGAGAAAGGAACAAGAACGATGGCGACAGTGAAGACGATCGATGTACAGACGCTTAAGCAGCTCATGGACCAGAAGCCGGACCTGCCGCTGCTGGATGTGCGCACACCGGCCGAGTATGAGTCGGCCCACGTTCGTGGGGCGCGTTCGTATCCGCTGGCTCAGCTCAACCCCGGCGCTTTCCCGAAGTCCGGTGAGCCGACTTACTTCATCTGCAAGGCAGGTGTGCGTTCGCGGCAGGCGGCCGAGATCTTCGCGAAGGCGGGATTCACTGAGGTCATCAGCGTTGAGGGCGGAACCGACGCATGGATCAGGGCCGGCTTCCCGGTGGAACGCAGCGGAAGAAAGGTGTTGCCGCTGGATCGGCAGATGCAGATCACCGCAGGGTTGATCATCCTGGCCGGCACACTGCTGGCGATCTGGCACGCGGCGGGGTTGGTAGTAACCGGGATTGTTGGCACGGGCCTGACGATGGCCGGGCTGACTGGTACGTGCCCGATGGCGATGTTGCTGGCGAAGATGCCCTGGAACCAGGGCTGTAGCAGCGAAAGCTGCTCATTGCCCGGGAAGT
>JAKORQ010000513.1 GCA_029777755.1 Planctomycetota bacterium | reverse complement strand
GTGGATGCCGGCGGGCAGCAACGCGGTGGGAGTATCGGTCGGGGGCGTCATGGCCGGGTTCACCTTCTGTCGGAAGCGGGGATTTCGCCGCTGGCATATTGCGCCGGGCGTTTGCGGCGGTGTTTCTCACAAAATCGCCCCGGAGGATACCCTTGTGGCGAGGCGCCTCCGCCGTGTGAGCGGCGAAGCGCCATGCGCCGCGGGCGGAGACTTGCACCAGATACGAAGTTTGTTTACGATATGTTTCAAGAATCCAAAGCTTAAACCGCCTTCGCCCCCGCGAGCCTGCCGGAGAACCGGTCCACCACGATGCGCGTCGCCTCCACAAGGGCAACATAGACCGCCGCCGCGAGCAGGAAGTAACCGAGATTGAAGGTCTCGCCGAAGATGGCATTGGTCTCGCCCAGAAGGTCGAATACCGTTACCACGCTGGCAATGCTCGATGCCTTGATCATGCCCACGAGTTCATTGCCGAGCGGCTTCACCGAATAGCGCAGCGCCTGCGGCAGGAGCACCTTGAGCATCAGGGGCAAGGGCCTGAGCCCCAGCGCGAGCCCCGCCTCACGCTGCCCTTTGCTGACATTGGCCACGCAGCCCATGAGGATGAAGCTCTGATAAGCCGTGGTGTTGATGAGGAACACCAGCAGCACGCAGAACATCGGCTCGCGGAACAGCCACCAGAGATTCAGCGATTCCAGAAGGACGGAGATCTCGCCCGCCCCGTAGTAGACCAGGTAAAGTTGCGCCAGCAGCGGCGTGTAGCGGATCAGGTTCTGGTACTGCCTGATCACGATCGCGGCCCACCGGTTCACATAGCCGGTGAAAAGCAGTGCGAAGGCCAGCAGGAACCCGCACAGGAAGCTCGATCCGGCCAGAAAGAGAGTGACGGCGAGGCCGGATGCAAGCCGGGGAAGATATTCAACGAACTCCTGCCACTCGATGGACGCCGACACCGCCAGTGCCGCGATCGCCACACCAGCACAGGTGAGCAGCAGCAGGCTCCAGCCTGCCGCCTTCGCCCCCATGTCAGATCGCCTTGGCATAGGCCTTGAACCGATGATGCCCGATCCAGTAGCGGAATACCGGATAGGTCAGCCGTCCGAGCATGATGTAGCCGAGGCAGGCGATGCCATAGAACCACAGATAATGGCCGGAGCTGTGAGCGGCGGTCTGTGACTGTTTCAGCAGTTCGGTAAAGGAAATCGTGGAGACGAGCGCCGTGCGCTTGAGCAGCGCGAGCCACAGGTTGGATAAGCCTGGTTCCGAGAGGCGCATCAACTCGGGCAGAACCACGAACCGCAGGGTCACGAACCGCCCGAGCCCCAGCGCCTTGGCCGCTTCGATGGATGAGGGGCCCATGGCTCTCAGGCTGCCGAGGAACACCTCGCTCGCATAGGCGGTCAGCACCATGCTCAGCGCCGCAACACCGCAGCCATAGGCGCTGATCTCCATCCTCTGCCAGCCCAGAGTGCCCGTTGCAGCGTTCAGCAGCCGCTGCCCATAAAAATAGATGATGAGCAGCGTGATCAGCTCGGGAACGCCCCGCAACACCGAGGTGACGAGATTTCCCCAGATCCGAAGCGTGGGCTCCCGCGCGAACTTGACATAGGCGAGGCAAATCCCCAGCGCCAGTCCGATGGGGAAGGACACGAGAAGCAAGGCAAGCGTTCCGAGTGCGCCGAGCAGCAGCTCATCCAGCCAGCCGGTATCCCCGAATGCAAGCAGCTCGAGCACTGCGCCCGCCGTCAGTTTGCCGGGCCGTTGAACTTGATCGAGAACGGCCAGTACCGGGCATTGATCTTTTCAAACGTGCCATCCTCGAGAACTGCCTTCACGCCATGGTCCAGCTTCTCCTTCGTTTCCACGTCCCCCTTGCGCAGCGCGATGGCCGTTCCATCAGAGTAGAATTCCGGATCGGTGATCTCGGCGCCGACATAAGAACAATCCTTGCCGGCCTCGGTCTGCATGTAGTCATAGATCGTCGACTTTCCGCCCAAGGCAAGGTCCAGGCGGCCAGAAGAGAGATCTGCGTAGACGTCATCGACATTCTTGTAGGTCCGGATGTCGAGCATGGGATATCTGCTCTTCAGGAAATCGAGATGGTTGCTGCCCGCCTGCACGCCAACGCTCATTCCCTTCAGCGCGTCCGGGGAGTTGTCCTTCAGGTCCTTGTGCTTGCAGGAGGAGAAGGTGGAACTATTCTTGTAATAAGGCAGCGTGAAGTCCACGATCTTCTTGCGTTTCGCCGTAACGCGCATGCCGGAGGCGATGCCGTCGATCTTCTCCTCCTGCAGGGCAGGGATGAGACTTTCCCACGGGATCACCACCAGTTCGCACTTCACCTGCGCCTTCTCGCAGACGGCCCTCACCAGTTCGACCTCGAAGCCCACGAGGTTTCCGGCGGCATCCTGATAGGAAAATGGCTTCCACGTGCCCTCGGTGCCGATCTTGATGGTATCATCTGCCGCATCGGCAGGTGCGACGGCCCCGAAGCCCATCAGCAGCATGAGCGTCACGGAAAGCGTGCAACGAGTGTGCTTGAACATGTTGTTTCCCTTACGGTCAGCCTTCTTCAGGCAATTTCAGAGCGGAAGCCCAGGCGCTTGGCTGCCCCGCCCCAGTCGATCTCCTCGCAGAACCGGAGCTCGACCTCGATGCCAGGCCCTGCAACCGTCTGAAGGTATGAATGGAGGCGTTCACGGATGGCGCTGCCGTCGCCCTCCGGCACGACGTCGACGATCACCTTCGTGTAATCGACCTGCCGCGCGCGGTACTGCTTGATTCCGCCGATCTCGACGAGCTTGCGGTTCTGCATGATGAAGGCCGAGCGGCGTCCATCGGCATGGACAAGGGAGCCGGAGACCCTGCCGGCGAGATCGGCAATCGTCTGGCCGTCGAAGCCGCAGGGGCATCTGTGCAGCACGCGGCCCAGATCGCCGAGATCGTACTTGATGAGCGGCGTGGCATAGGCATGCAGGTGGGTGACCAGAATGCGGTTGCAGGTCACGCCATCGTGCACGATTGTCTCCTTTGAAGGATGTACGACAACGTTGCTGGCCGAGACGTGATAGTGATGCGGATGCTCCCTGCATTCGGCCCCGATCGAGCCGATCTCTTCGCTCGAGTAGGAGGAATGAATTTCGATGTTCGCCGACGTGATCTCGGCGCGCACATCATCTGGAATGCGTCCGCTCATGCAAAGCCAATGGCGCAGACCCGCCCGGTGGAGATCCTCGGCGCCGAGATAAGACAACATCACCTCGATAAATCCGGGACTTGATATCCAGACGGGGACCTGGAGCTTTGCGATGGCCTTGAGCAGCTTGCGGGGCTTGAAGTGGCCGTAGCGCACGACAAATGCATCGACCGGCCTGAAGATGCCGCGTCGGCCAGTTTCACCAATCGCCCGTTCCTTCTGCTCCAGCTCGAAGCCGGGATCCGGCAGCGAGAACTCGGCGCGGAATCGCATGCGGCTGAGTTGCACCTGACCGGTCAGCACGCTCTGCATCTGGGTGCGGACGATGTTGTAATTCTCGTTGGCATCGGTGACGAAGAACTGGACCGGGGTTCCGG
>JAKORQ010000512.1 GCA_029777755.1 Planctomycetota bacterium | reverse complement strand
CGCCTTGGCCTGGGGATCGACGCTGGCGGTACGTACACCGATGTGGTCCTGTACGAGTTCGCCGGTGACCGCGTCATCCAGAAGGCCAAGGCCCTCACCACAAAGTGGGACTACACCATCGGCATCTCCAGGGCGCTCGACCAGCTCGACCAGCGGAAGCTCGCCCAAGTCGACCTGGTGTCGATCTCCACGACGCTCGCAACGAACGCAGTGGTGGAAGGCCGCGGGCAGAAGGTCGGCCTGTTGATCATGCCTCCCTACGGGCTGTTCGACGATAAGGACATAAAGCATCGGCCGATTGTGGTGGTCGCCGGCCGGATGAGTATAGAGGGCAAGGAGCTTGAGCCGATCGACCCGGATGAGATTCGCCGCGTGGCTCGCGAGATGGTCAATCGCGAGCAGGTCGGCGCCTTTGCCGTCACAGGTTACGCAAGCTGCGTGAATCCAACCCACGAGCAGCAGATCCGCGCGATACTGGAGCAGGAGACTCATCTGCCCGTGACCTGCGGCCACGATGTTTCAGAGCAGCTCGGCTACGCAGTGCGGGCGCAGACCGCCGCGCTCAATGGCCGGATCATCCCGATCCTCATCTCGTTTCTCCAGCAGGCTGAGAGATGCCTCAGGCAGCGAGGCGTGAATGCGCCGATAATGGTAGTGCGCAGCGATGGCTCGCTCATGAGCGTGGAGACCGCCTGTAAACGCCCGATCGAGACGCTGCTCTCCGGTCCGGCCGCCAGCGCCGCTGGTGCGCAGTACCTCTCGCGAAAGCAGGAGGCCTTCGTCGTCGACGTTGGCGGCACCACCACCGATACCGCGATGATCTGCGGTGGCATGGTCCACACGACGCGCCAGGGAGCTAGAGTAGGCGGATGGCAGACACACGTGCGGACGCTGGAGATGCGCACCGCCGGCTTGGGTGGCGACAGCCTTATTCACGTGATACGCGGCGAACTGAAGATCGGCCCGCGTCGCGTTGCCCCCATCGCGTGGCTGAGCGCTGAACGCGGTGGCCTGGACGAGTGCTTCGCGTGGATCGAGCGCGAACTGCGAAATGACGCTGCGCCGCCGGACGGGCTGCTGGACATCTATGCCCTCAACAGCCGGCCGGGAAACATCGAGCTGACCGCGCGGGAGGAACGGATTGTAGAGGTTCTCTCTGCTCGCCCACACAGCTATCACGAGCTGTGCGCAAAGACGCGCGACCAATGGTGGGAGGTCATCGACCTGGAGCGCCTCGAGCGCGAGCAGGTCGTGCAGCGCTGCGGGCTGACACCTACCGATATCCTGCATATCACCGGCCAGTTCCAGCGATGGGATGCCGCGGCCTCCAGGAATATGCTGCAGATTTTCTCCCGTGTCACCGGACTGGACGAGACTTCGCTGCCGAGGCGGATCCTCGACCTGTTCGTGCAAGGGCTGGCGCTGGAAATACTCAAAAAGCAGCTCGACGAAGAGGTGAAGTCGGGAGCAAGTACCGACGATCCCGCGACCAGGGCATTACTGCGCAACTGGCTGAAGGGAGGCTCCGACAGCTACCAGGTGAAGATCACGCTGAATCGCCCGGTGATCGGCATCGGTGCGCCTGTCAGCTACTTCCTCCCGCAGGCCGCAAAGCTCCTGGGTACCGAGACGATCATCCCGCCCGATGCCGATGTCGCCAACGCCATCGGAGCCATCACGAGCTCGGTGAACATCGTCCGTCGCGTGGAGATCAGCCCTGATATCCACGGCCGATACTGCCTGAGGGGTGTTGAAGGAGCGCCGACCTTCGCGGAACTGGCCGAGCCACGTGCCGAGGCTATGCGGGCACTACAGGCGGCCGTCTCGTCAGCGGCCCTGGCAGCCGGGACAAGCCACAACGTCATCAAGTTCACTATCCATGACAACGTGGCGCCCACGGCCGATGGTGGACAGGTGTTCATTTCGCAGGTGGTTGAGGCAAGACTGACCGGCCGGCCGGACCTGGCTCGCCTTCGTTAAGCCAAGCGCTCAGTATCAGCTTCCCTCGCCGGTAGCTGAAGATG
>JAKORQ010000053.1 GCA_029777755.1 Planctomycetota bacterium | reverse complement strand
CTCGTCGAGTACCGCAAGGTCATCAGTCTCCTTGAGGTAAGCGATGAGCGTAAACACCAGCCACAGAGCGCTGTCGGAGTAGGGCTTCTCGTCGACCGGGTTCCAGCCACGGATGGCCATGCCGCTCTTGTACTGATAGCGCAGCGCTTCCAGCAGGATCGCCCGCGTGCGCTCCGGCTTGAACGACACTACGCCAAACCCATGCTGCACCAGGTCACGATACCCATTCCATCCCCAGCGGCACCAGGTGGCGCCGTAAAGGGTCTCCTGCTTCACCCATGCGTTGGCGATGTTGTTGAAGTGGGTGTCAGGGGTTGTGATCCTGTTGCGGGCGATGAGCTGGGCCTTGTCCTTCTTCAGCTCCTCAAATGCCTCTTCGTACTTGCCCAGGTAGCGCGACTTGAGCTGGCCTATGCCCGCTTCGCTATCAGTGGCACCCAGCATCAGGTTGATGACATTCTCGGCTCCCGGTTCCAGTTCGATGTCAAACTGGGCAGCGGCGATTGTCGCATCGGATGAACCGCATGTGTTGGTGCATCGCCCGTTGACCACGGCATCCGGTTGCTGCAGCGTGTTGTACAGCCCGACAAAAGCATTGCGCGTGCCATCGAAGGCAACGATCTCGCGGTCGGCCGTGAGGAAGCCGGTGAGAAAGTTGTGCGGCCGGGTGTGCGGGTGCTTGCTGGCGACAACCGCGTTGTGCTCACGGGAGAAAACCGCCGAGCGGAACAGCATGTCGCCGTAGCTGTCGAAGCCCCACTTGAAGCGGAACTGAAGCTGGTTGTAGACGAAGATCGAGAGTTTGCGTTTGCGATTGGTGGTGTTCTTCGTGGTGAGCGTCCAGAGTTCCACCGGGTCGCTTCCCTTGGGCACGAAGATGCGGAAACGGGACGCTACTCCATTAGTGGTGGAGGCGATGATCGAATATCCCAACCCATGAACACACTGGAAAGACTCAGGCTTGCGGAGCACCGGCTCCCAGTTGACTGTCCAGAATTCGCCAGTGTCATTGTCGCGCACATAAACCAGGCGGCTCATCAGGTGGTCACGGCCGAAGGTGTCAAGGTCGCAGATTCGGCCGACACCGGTCATCAACTGGATGGCTTCGCCATCGCCGACCTGGTAGTCGCAGTATCCCACTCCGGTCTGCTGGACGTTTGAGAAGATGGCATCATTCCACAGGAAATTATCGAAGGCCCGGGGCGTGGCCGGGTCGGTCACGATGAATTCTGTTCCATCAGCACTGAAGTGTCCGTACTTGTACTGTTCCATCACAACCAGGTCTCCCGCAAAACGATGCCGCCGGGCGTAGAACTCAGCCCCCTGATCGCCGAGGTGCGATGAGGTTACGGAATCAAAGCAACTGTTGCACAAAGTATCGCGCGCACTTGCGCGCGTCAAGAAAGTAAAAAAATGTCTGTCGCGGCCTTTGCCCCTGGGCCTGACGCAGAAATGCGTTTGCTAAACTATGCCTGTGACTGCTTCTATGCGTGATCCTGATCGGTGAGGGTGGCCACCGATTCGCGCTCGATCAGCTTGTTTGGCAGCTTGACCTGCTGCGGCTTAGTCGGCTCCTTTGCCTCGATCAGGCTCAGCAGCAGTTCCACCGAGCGTTCGGCCAGCTCATCCAGCGGCTGCTTCAGCGTCGTCATCGGGGGAGCCAGGAACTCGGAAACGTTGGGCGACTCCATCCCGATCAGCGAGACTTCCTGGGGAATCTTCAAGCTCAGCACATCACGCAGGATGTAGGAGGCCTCCAGGGCAAGATCTTCCGATGCCATGAAAATGCCCGTTGGCTTCAGCCCCGACATCAGTCGGCCAACCACGCCATAGATAGGCTGATGATCGGTGAACACGATGTGGCGATCATCCACCGGCAGGCCCTTGGCCTTCATAGTCTCGGTAAACCCGGCGATACGTTCGGTCGAGCCCCAGTTGTAGCGCTCTTCGCCGAGCATGGCGATTCGCCGATGGCCCCGGCTGAAAAGATACTCGACGGCCGCAACCGCCTGCTCACGATGATCGGTTGCAACTGCCGAGCAGTCCTCAAGATCCATGCGATTCAGAGTGACAACCGGAACCTTGGGCAACTTGCGGATGGCCTCGATGCTGGCGTCATCCCAAGCCATCGCCAGGATCCCGTCGATCAGGCCCTCCTGCAAACGCTCAAGATTGTGCTGGGTGAGCAGCTCAACGGCGATCTGGCGCTTGGAGAGCATCTCGACCAGGTTGGAGAGAAGGGCCGATACAAATCCACCAAGGCTGGCAAACTGATAGCGATCGATGACCACCGCAACCGTGACCCTGCGGGCCACCATCCTTGGGCGAAATCCCTGCGCACGGGCCAGGCTCAGCACTTTGCGCCTCGTCGCTTCCCCAATGCCATGTCGGCCATTAAGTACGCGACTCACAGTACTTGCAGAAACGCCAGTCTGGGCGGCTAGTTCATAAATCGACTGAGCCTTGTTTTTCATCTCTATGGGCTCCAGTTTCCCGGGCGGAAATCGATCGTTGCAGATATCAGGCAACTATTTCGAACTTATACCGATGTGTTGCACGTGTCAACGCGTGACCCCAGCAATGTTCAGCAGATCTCTGGCTATATATCGATCAGATCATACCTTCGGCATGGCGATTCCGTAGTATCCCGTGATCGCCGCCAGCAGGAAGTAATAGTTGTCCGCCAGGTAGTTGTACCCGCAGGGTATGCCTTCCCTGGTGCGCCAGTCGACACTGCGCATATAGCCGGGGAACACGCCTGAGTGGGTGAATTCGTTTTCAAATGTATCCATCATGTTGAACAGGATCATGTCTGCCTGCTCACGCATTCCCAGTTTGTAGAGCGCCTGTATGAAGTGATAGGCCGTCTGGCCGCAGAACCCGCCATTCTCGTAGGACCCCCATCGCTGCATCGGCTGCCAGATGTGTTCATCCGCCTCGCTGACGGAGATCAGCGGCCCGGGGACTCCCCATTTCCATTGGCCGTACCCTTCAGCCTCGGCCTTCTTTATCAGGATCTGCATCATCCGCCGACCCAGTTCCGGATCAACCAGGTCCTGATTGATGGCCATGGCGCTGATGAAAGTGAACATGTAATCATGCATCCTGCCATCCGCGCTGACCCAGCCGGCGTACACGCCGGTCTCCGGGTTGAAGAAGGTCTTGTGGAAATTCGCCGCGAACCGGGTTCGCCAGGCGGCCAGGTCGGCCGCATAGTCTGCATGTCCCAGCCTGCCCAGCATCTCAGCGAGGTTGCCCAGGGCTCGGTAAGCCAGCAGATTGATAAAGCCATCCTTGTGCCCGAAGGGGAAGTTGTCCCACCAGTTGCGGCACTCCCGATCATTGCGGAAGAAGTTGCCGTCGTAGGGGAGTTCGAGGATGCCATCATTGTCCTTGTCCAGCGCCAGCAGGAATCGGCCGGCCCGGCGAATACTCTCGTCGTAAGTTTTCGCCAGCGACCAGTCGCCCGTGGCGGCTGTGTAGTTGTACAGGGCGATCAGGTTGCTGATGTTGGCATCGAAGAAGCCAAAGTCCTGGGTCTTGCTCGCCCGGCCTTCCGGGGTTGCATGGCGAGCGTGGATCTCGCCGCTCTCGCCGACGCAATCGCGCAGCGTAATCTCCAGTTGCCGCCGAAGGACATCATGGACTGTCAGGTTCTCCAGCAGCGGCGGAGTAAACACCGACATGTCGCTCTTGAAATGGATCGACAGGTGTGCGATGCCATGCAGCAGGGGATTGTCTCCCATGCTCAGCGTCTGGAGGTTCAGTGTAAAGGCGTTCTGCCAGCAACGCTTAAGCCCATCCCACTTCCTGTCGCTGAAATCCACGCCGGCGATCTGCGGATAGTGCTCCTCCTCAACGGCGAAGGTTAGCTCGACCTCGCTGATGGCCCGGGCGGCATGGAATGAGACCTCCACTGTGCCATGGTGATAGGCGACGGCTCGGGTGTGATACCCGGTGTTGGTGCATCCGAGATTCAGTCCGCACATCGCCGGGTCGGCCATCATCGTCTGCCTGACGATGACCGTGGGATTGCTGCACGTCACCTTCAGCGCGCCATAGTCCGGGAAATGGACCAGCACGGGCAGCTCGAAATTCACGGCCACATCCGGCGGCTCAAAGATCGACCGGGAACGCTCCGGCGGGAACGGCTTGTCGGTCAGCCATCGTCCCCAAACAGTCACCGGTGCCATCTCCGGCGAGAAGGACATGCGGAAAAACTCCCCAAAGATTCGGCCGGAAAGCGAACGCAGGCGGATGGTGCATGTCCGTTCGTCTGGAAAATGCACAAACCACTCGAGGTCATCGATCTCAGGGCGGTAGTGAATCCTGTCGGGGGAATACTCTATTGAGGCTGCCTTGCGAAATGAGGTTTCACCGTGGTGGACGGAGGTTATGCCGTACCCGGGGCGCAGCAGGTTGTACTCGACATGGCGGCGCAGCCGGCCGCCGGATTCGACCCCAAACTGCGATACCATCGGGAACTGCCTGGCAAACGCCATGGCCAGGTAAGGCGAGAAGAAGTGGACGAACTCCGCAGACTCGACCAGTTGCATGGTAAACCCCGATTCTTGCCACGGACGGATGCCGATAGCCTGTGGCTCAGATTGTCAGCTTCCACCGGCCCTTGACTGGCTCGCGCCGGCCATCTTTCAGAACCACGGTAGCGCATACGCCCGATGGAAGGTCTCCCTCGAACTCCACATTACCAGAATTGCTGGTCTTCCATGCGACAGAAATCGCACCGGCCGCGGTCATTATTCGACCACCTGCCTCGGAAATGAGATCGTATCGCGGCCGCAAGGTTATTGTTTCGCCCGGCAGACATGATGCTGGCAGTCCCAGTATGCCGGTGAGCAGAAACTCCGCCGGCGCGGACGACCATGGATGACACCAACTGTCCAGATTGTCACCCTTGAACGTCTCCCAGAGGGTGCTTGACTGCGCGTCGACCATCTTCCCCCAAGCCTTGCGGATCTTCTCGCAACCAATCTGGTGCAGGTCCAGCTCGTTGAGCAGGGGGAACAGGTACGTCCAGAAGTACGGGCCGTTGCGGGCAACACTGGGGTCATCCTCAGTGAGCAGCTTGAGCAAGATCGTGCGAGCCTGCTGTGAATCAGCGCAGCCGGCCGCGATGGCCCAGGTGTTGGTCTGTTCGCTCACCTGGGGAAGAAGCTGGCCGTCAAGCTCGCCATCGTGGAACAGGCCGTCAGCGGGGGAGAGGAATCGCTTTGCTATCTTCCCGGCCATCTCATCCGCCATTGCGCGCAGCTCGGCGGCGCGAGCGCGATTGCCAAGAGCCTCCTCCAGATCAGCCAGCGCTCGGCGTCCCATCACCAGTAGGGCGTTGATCGCGGCGTTGATGCCGCGGCGGTCTATGCCGGCTTCACCAACGTTGTGCCAACCCATGCCTGGGTGATCGATGAAGAGGTTGAGCGCATCATCACGCTCGAAGTTCGGCTCGGCCGGCGTGTACGGATACTCCCAGAAGCTGCGATTCTTCGTGGGCTCCCAGTTGGAAAGGAAGAATCCATCGGCATCGCGCCGGCTGTCGAACCACCACAGCACCCGGCGGCAATTGTCGATCAACTTGCGGACCGTCTCGATGTCGCCGGTGATGCGCAGATAGTCGCGCACGCCCATCACGCCGATGAGCGAGTAGTCGATGAGAGAGTCGCTGCGGCCGGAGAAAACGGTGCTGCGGATCATGCCATCGAGCGCCTGGCGGCGGAACTGCTCGATAATGAGGTACTTCCAGTGGCGAGCGTCGCCGGTAATCTGTGTGATCCACTTTGCTACGTAGTGTCCATCGCCCACGTAGCAGGCCTGCTCGCGGGTGGGGCAGTCCATCAGGCCCTCCTGGGTGCCTACATCCAGCGTGTATCGGCACATCTGCCAGACGTCGTTGAGCAGCGGATCATTGCTGTGGAAATCACCCGTCCACGAGAGCGCGGGTCGGCTCTCAAGGTAGTTGATGCGCTGTATCTTCACCGGCCCGGAGAATCCACGGAACACCAGAACGATGAACCTGGCGGCACTGAAGCCGATTGGGTGCCAGTCCAGCCGTCCCCTGGTCGCAAGCACGCGGTCGACGTAGCTGACACCCTTGCGACAGAGCTGCGGCCGGCCGTCTTCCTGCATTTCCGACCAGCCTATGTCGATCACACCTTCGCCAGGGCAGTCGCAGGTAAGCAGAACCTGACCGACATATTCCTTGCCCAGGTCCAGCGAGATGATCGCGCCATGCTCGGGGGAGATGCCTTCGATGGTAAGCGTGCCGTTTGCAAGATCGCCGCTGAGGCGAACATCGGAAGGCGCCTTCCACTGGGCCTTCATAATGGCGTCGGCCAACTGGCCGGAGCCGCTCTGCTTCGTGAGCGGAACCGGGGCATCATCGATCTGGTAGAGTTTTGGCGGGGCGACGGGGGTGAGGTACTGGTACCGCAGGGGTGGCAGCGGACTTGGCATCACCTCGACGGCCGGGCGTATCGCTGGCGTCTGTTCCTGCGCATTGGACCACGAAGAATCATCAAAATCCTCCTCGCGCCAGCCGAGAGGGGCGATGGACATGTCAAACATCTCGATCGGCCCGAGTGCCCAGCAGCGCTTGGGAGTGGCCGCGGACCATCCGCTGGCATCAGTTGCCCTCCATGTACTGTCGGTGTGCAGCAGCGTCTCGCCATCAATGTCGAGGGCCGCGATCAAGCCGAGGTCTCCCAGCGGTACCGCATTGTGCACCGACATCCCAGGCGTATGCACCAGTGCGCAGATGACGTTCCTGCCCGGGCGCAGCAGGGTGGTGATGTCATGGCAATCGAACGGCATCGTGATCGAGTGATGCTGGATGGGCCCGCGCCCGACGTACCTGCCGTTTATCCACAAGTGATAGCGAAGCTCGGCGTAGACGTAGATCTGTGCCTGCTGCTTTGGAGCATTGGAAAGCTCAAAGGTTCGGCGGAAAAGGCATGTGCGCGGCTCATTGGCTGATTCATTTTCGCCGCCGACCCAGATACGCGAAGCTTGCCTGATTTTCGAGGTGAGGATTCCGCTTTTCATGTGATGGGAAAAGTATCGCAACTGTTTCGAGCAAGTTCAAGGATCAACGCAAGTGATGTTACAGGAGCGGCGTGACTCCCTGGCGGGCAAGCAATGGACAGGCACAAAAAAAGCCCAGGCATGATGCCTGGGCTTCGATTGAGTGAGCTTGAGGAGATAAGCGGACTAGAACCCGCCCATTCCGCCCATGCCACCGGCACCGGCGGGGGCTTCGGGTTTATCTTCCTTGATCTCGCTGACGGCCGCGTCGGTCGTCAGCAGCAGACCGGCGATCGACGCCGCGTTCTGCAGGGCGCTGCGCTCCACCTTGGTGGGGACGACCACGCCCATCTTGATCATGTCGCCATACTGGTGCGTGAGGGCGTTGTAGCCGAAGTTGATGTCGTCGTTCTCCTTGACCTTCTGGGCAACGACCGAGCCATCGACACCGGCGTTCTCCGCGATCTGCTTGATGGGGGCCTCGATTGCGCGGCGGACGATGTCGATACCCACGCGCTGGTCGTCGTTTGCGGCCTGCTTGCGGACCTTGTCCAGCGAGTGGGCGGCAGCACGGACGACGGCCACGCCGCCACCGGGCAGGATGCCTTCCTCGACGGCCGCCCGGCAGGCATGCAGGGCGTCCTCGACGCGGGCCTTCTTCTCCTTCATAGCCACCTCGGTGGCCGCACCCACATGGATCTGGGCGACGCCGCCGGCCAGCTTCGCGAGGCGCTCCTGGAGCTTCTCACGGTCGTAGTCGCTGGTGGTGATGTCGATCTCGCGCTTGATGGCCTCGATGCGGCCCTTGATGGCCTTCTCGTCGCCGGCGCCCTCGATGATGGTGGTGTTGTCCTTGTCGACGCGGACCTTCTTGGCCCGGCCGAGCTGCGAGAGCTCGAGGTTCTCAAGCTTGATGCCCAGCTCCTCGAAGATCGCGGTGCCAGCGGTGAGGATGGCGATATCCTCGAGCATGGCCTTGCGGCGATCGCCAAAGCCAGGAGCCTTGACGGCGCAGACCTTCAGGGTGCCACGCAGCTTGTTGACCACCAGCGTGGCGAGCGCCTCGCCATCGACGTCCTCGGCGATGATCAGGATCGGCTTGCCAGCCTCGGCGACCTTGGAGAGGATCGGCACCAGGTCACGCGCGGAGGAGATCTTCTTCTCGTGGATGAGGATGTAGGCGTCCTCGAGGACGGCTTCCATCGCCTGGGTATCGGTGACGAAGTGGGGCGAGAGATAGCCCTTGTCGAACTGCATGCCCTCGACCAGCTCGATGGTGGTGTCGAGGCTCTTGCCCTCCTCGACGGTGATCACGCCATCCTTGCCGACCTTGTCCATGGCCTCGGCGATCATCTTGCCGATCTGCTCATCCTGGTTGGCCGAGCAGGTGCCGACCTGGGCGATCTCCTTGGAGCTCTCGATCTTCTTGCTCATCTTCTTGAGCTCTTCCACGATGGCATCGACGGCGAGCTGGATGCCGCGCTGCACCTGGGTGGCATTGGCGCCCGAGGCGATGTTCTTCATGCCCTCGGAGAAGATGGCTTCGGCGTAAACGGTGGCAGTGGTGGTGCCGTCACCGGCGACGGTGCTGGTCTTGGAGGCAACCTCCTTGACCATCTGGGCACCCATGTTCTCGTACGCATCCTCGAGCTCGATCTCCTTGGCGACGGTCACGCCGTCCTTGGTGACGGTGGGAGAGCCGAACGACTTCTCCAGCACTACGTTGCGACCGGAAGGACCGAGCGTCACCTTAACGGCCCGGCTCAGCTTGCGGACGCCGCGAAGGATCGACTCGCGTGCTTCCTGGTCAAAAGCGATTTTCTTAGCAGCCATGTGTCTTGTACTCCTTAGATCTTCTCCGTAGCGGGAGCGGTTCGATAGCGATATTGATTGCCCCGTGACGGCTCCCGCGAGCAGCCACGGAACAGGGAAGAATCACAGCGCCCTTATTCCACAACTGCCAGCACGTCGTCTTCGCTCATGATCAGCAGCTCTTCACCGTCGATCTTCACCTCGGTGCCGGCATAGCTGGTGAACAGCACGCGGTCGTTCTTCTTCACGTGCATGGGAGCGCGGGTCCCGTTCTCAAGGCGCTTGCCCTCGCCGACGGCGATGACGGTGCCTTGCTTGGGCTTTTCCTTGGCAGTATCCGGAAGGACAATGCCGCTCTTGGTCGTGGTCTCGGCTTCGAAACGCTTGACCAGAATCTTGTCACCGAGAGGACGCAGCTTAGCCATTTGGCGTAACTCCTTAATGAGATCTTCAGTTTTTCCGATTTCCAATCCTCGATTGGGCACCGCTGCCCGGGAAGCATCGAGGATCGGTTGTCCTTCTTTTCCTTAATTTCCACCTGGCCAGCGGCTTTCATAGTGCCGCCGGATAATCCTGGCGATCGAGTCAAGCAGCCGGTTCAGCTCGACCGGCTTGGGCATCACGCTGAAGACATCCATCGTCAGCGCTTCCCGCAGCAGGTTGTTACTCAACCGGTCGGCCAGCAGAATCGCCGGCGGGGGGTTCTCAACCATCTCCCGCATCAGCTTCACCACCTGTAGACCGCCAAGCTGAGGCATCTGCACGTCCAGTACCACGATGTGCACCGGCTGCGAGCGAACCATATCGAGTGCCTCGCGCCCAGTCCTGGCGACCAGGGTCTGAACCCCCTGCGGCCGCAGGAGCTGGCGCACAGTTGCCGAGCTGCCGTCGGATTCGTCCGCTAGCAGTACGGTCAGTCGATTTTGGCAGCCCTCAAACTGCATGGAACTAACCCGACAATGTCGCCTGGGAATGCATTAACAATGGCCGTGCCGGAGAAAACGGGCTTGGTGTGTCTGCTGTAAGTAGCGAACAATAAATGGGTTAGTGAATAGTGGATTTTGCGGTTACGATTTACCCATCCCGCCTGCTCCTGCCAAGTGAGGGGTGAGGGCAGTGCCTGACTGCCGGATTGGCAGCGATCGCCGACGACTGCCAGATACCTGCCAGGCAGGCGGGGGTGGGTGGGGGCACTTCATCTTTCAGCCGTGCGCGGTATGATCGGTTGATTCGATGCTTACCAGATTGCTCAAAGCCAAGCTGCACCATGCGGTTGTGACGCAGACCAACCCGGAATACCACGGCAGCATCACTATCGACAGGAATCTGCTGAAGGAGAGCGGCCTGCTGCCTTACGAGGCAGTGCTGGTGGCGGACTGCGAGAACGGCAATCGCTTTGAGACGTACATCATCCCCGGCGAGCCTGGCAGCGGCATCATCGGCATTAACGGGGCGGCCGCCCGGCTCACCGAGAAGGGCAACCGTGTCATCATCATGGCGTTTGTGCTCTGTGACCAGGGCGAGATCGAGAAGCACCAGGCGACCGTCCTTGTGCTCAATCGCGATAACACGGTGAAGGAAAAGGTCTTCCACCACGCCAGCGAGTGATCGCCCTGATCGTCCGCCGCACTATCGCTTACTGCGCAGGGCAGACCATAAATCACCCCAGGTTTGTCCGATTGGTGGTCACAGCGGGGCATTCTCGTTAGATTACGGCGCATGTCTCAGTCGCACGTGCATCGCGTCGGGGTGTTCCCCGGCCAGTTCGACCCGATAACCAACGGGCATATAGATGTGATACATAGGGGCTTAAAGCTCTTCGATGAGCTTATCGTCGCCGTGGGCATCAACCCTGAGAAGCGCGAGATGTTCACCATCGAGGAGCGAGTGGAGATGATCAGGCACATCTTCCGCGACACTCCCAACGTGCGGGTGGAGCAGTATGTCGGATTGACGGTGGATTTTGTGCGCAGCATGAAGGCGACGGCAATCTTGCGCGGTATACGCGATGTCTCCGATCTGCGCTATGAGTTTCAGCTTGCCATGGCCAATCGTGCCGTTGGAGGGGTTGAGACGGTTTTTGTCATGACCGGCGACAACTATGCCCTCACCAGCAGTTCGCTGATCCGCCAGGTGATAGCGCTGGGCGGCGATATCAATGCACTTCGACCGCTGCTGCCGGATGTTGTGATCGAGAGACTACAGACAAAGCAGTTTCGCGATATGCAGCATCACGCGCCGCCGATGCACTAAATTGCGCCCGTTTAAGGCACGCTGATTCTTGCCAGCGGCTGGTGCTTCGCGGACTATAGCAGGTCAATGAAGCAGCTTACGCCACGATGGATAGCGCTTGTCACGATCACGGCGATCACACTCTACGTGACGTGGCTGATCTTCCAGCCATTCATCAACGTGGTGCTGTGGTCGATCGTGCTGACGGTGATTGCTTCGCCGCTTTACGAGTTCATCTCCCGGTATCAGCGTTCTGCCAACATAAGCGCGGCGCTTACCCTCGCCATCGTCCTGATACTGGGGATCATTCCCATCACGTTCGTTGTCTATGCGGTGGTCAGCCGCCTGGAAGAGGGCGTGGCGACCGTGCACAGCGTGGCGGCGTGGCTGTTGGACCCGGGGTCGGCGCACGCCAAGTGGCTGGCGCAGTACGTGGATGTCGAGATGATCTTCCGGCGCGAGAACGTGCAGGAGATCGTCAAGCGCGTCGGCAGCTATATCGCCCAGGTAAGCCCGGACGTGGTGGGGTATACCGTGGTGACGGTGATGCAGTTCCTGCTGGTGCTGTTCACCACCTATTACATGCTCCGCGACGGCAGAAAGCTGCTGGTGGCCGCCAGGGACCTGCTGCCGCTCAAACAGCACCAGGCCGATCACTTGTTCAATAACATCCGCACGATCATCTCGGCCAGCCTGCGTGGTACGGTGCTGATAGCCGCGATCCAGGGCGCGCTGGGCGGGCTGGCGTTTTGGGTTCTGGGGTTGCCGGCGCCGGCGCTATGGGGCGTGGTGATGTTCTTCATGTCGATGGTCCCGGTGGTCGGCTCGAGCGTCATCTGGCTGCCGGCAACGATCTACCTGGTCTCTGACTCGGGGGTAAAGGCGCTACTGCTGTTCATCTGGGGCGCGGGGGTGATCGCCGCTGTCGATAACGTGCTCCGCCCGGTGCTGGTGGGATCGAAGACGCGCATGCATGAGCTGACGGTATTCTTCTCCGTGCTGGGAGGGCTCAAGCTGTTTGGCCCGGTGGGGATCATCATGGGGCCGATCGTGGTGGCAGTTGCCATGGGTCTGATGCGAATATTCGAGGAGAACGCCATCGAGCCGGAATCGGGTGAGATGAAGGCGGTGACAGCGACATTCCCGGCGGTTGCCACTGAGCCTGCCACGGATGCACCTGTCACGGAACCCCCGAAGCCGGATGAAGCGTCTCCACCTGCGCCGCCTGCCGGGGCGTAAGCTGGATTGCCATCGCCGGTTATCGTTTGATTACACGTCGTCGCCAGCGTAATAGCACGACCATGTCCGGTTCTTCCTCCCGGCTCGGTCCTGTGATAACCTCCCGCTTGACCAAGCGTTGCCGGACAGGGCAGTAGATTTGGAGAAAGGCATATGAAAGTCGTGATGGCGCAGGAGTGTATTGACGATGCAAGGCAATCCTTCGGTACGGCGAGATTTCACCCGGCCAGTGCGCCAGACTTCCTGCCCCGGCCGCAGCTTGGCATCCTGCAACTGCAACGCCTGCAGTCGATAGTTCGCCGGGCATATCAGCGCGTGTCGCTATATCGGCAGCGCATGGACGAGATGGGTGTTTGCCCGGAGGACATCCGCTCACTGGCCGACATCGCCCGCCTGCCGTTTACCGTGAAGAACGACCTGCGCGATACCTATCCCAACGGCATGTTCGCCAGCCCCATGGAAGAGATCGTGCGCCTGCATGCTTCCAGCGGGACCACGGGCAAGCCGATCGTGGTGGCGTATACCGCCGACGATGTGAAGATCTGGTCTGAGGTGATGGTGCGGTCGCTGGCCTGTTACGGCCTGCATCGCGGCGACGTGATCCAGGTGTCCTATGGATATGGGCTGTTCACCGGCGGCCTTGGCGTGCATTACGGTGCTGAGGCGCTGGGCGCGACTGTAATTCCCACTTCCGGCGGCAACTCCGAGCGCCAGATCATGTTCCTGAAGGACTTTGGCGTGACGGTCATCTGCTGCACCCCCAGCTACTTCGTGCACCTGGTGGAGAAGGCGCAGGACATGGGTGTGGATATGAAGCAGTTGCCGCTGCGCGCGGGCGTGTTCGGGGCCGAGCCGTGGACCGAGGCGATGCGCAAGTACGTGCAGGAGCACACCAACATCCGTGCGTTCGATATTTACGGATTGTCGGAGATTGTCGGACCGGGCGTGGCGGCCGAGTGCGAATGCCAGTGCGGCCTGCACGTGTTCGAGGATCACTTCTATCCAGAAGTCATTAACCCAGAGACGGGCGAGGTTCTTCCGGATGGCGAGGAGGGCGAACTCGTGCTGACCACTCTCTCCAAGCAGGCCATGCCGATGATCCGCTATCGCACCCGCGATATCACTTCGCTGGAGACCGAGCCGTGTGCATGCGGGCGAACCATTCGGCGTATCCGCCGAATTGGCAGGCGCAGCGATGACATGTTCATCATCCGCGGCGTGAACATATTCCCATCGCAGATTGAGACGGCCCTGATGGCCGTGGATGGCACGGTTCCACACTACCAGATCGTACTGACCAGGGCGCAGGGACTGGACCGCATGGAGATTCGCGTGGAGGTCACGCCGGAGCTGTTCAGCGACAAGGTGGGGGCGATGGAGACGCTGCAGAAGAAGATTGCCCACTCGGTCCTGAGCATTACCGGTATCCACGCGCAGATCTCGCTGGTCGAGCCGCAGAGCATTCCTCGCTCCGAGGGCAAGGCGCGGCGGGTGCTGGATCAGCGGAACATGTAAGGGTGAGGGGAGGTGACGATGAAGATCAGGCAACTATCGGTTTTCCTGGAGAATCGCCCGGGCCAGATGAAACTTCCCTGCAGGGCTCTGGCTGATGCCGGGATAAATGTCCTGGCGATGACGCTGGCCGACACGGAAAAGTTCGGCATCCTACGCTTCATTGTGAAGGATCCGGCTGCCGCCCAGCAGGTACTGGAGAAAGCCGGCTGCATCGTGAAGCAGACCGAGGTGCTGGCCGTGCAGGTGGATGATCGCCCGGGCGGGCTGGTGAAGCTGCTGGAGATCTTCGAGAAGGCGAACATGACTATCGAGTACATGTACGCGTTCAACACCAACCGCCCGGACGGCAAGGCGACGCTGGCTTTCCGCGTTGAGGATCCTGACGCTGCCATAAAGGCTTGACAAGATGCGGGTATAAACGCGCTAGCGCCGATCGACCTGTAGGGACAATCTCGAGAAACGCGGAAGGTTGATGGTCGCCGGGCCGCCGGCGAAGTCATCTGCGTTTGACCCCGTCGCGCAGGTGAGGCACAATCGCCGGACTGGAGTTGTGCCGTCCGTCTTCGGTTGTAATTCGAGAATGTCCAAGCCCCTCCATCGTGAAGCGCTGTGGGATCCGGCCGGCGAAGCGATCCCCTTCATCATCGGCCATGAGTGCGTCAGGGAACTGACACGCCTGCTAAAGCGCCTGGCTCCAGACCGAGTCTATATCGTGACAGAAGCGCGCCTGTCGCGGCGGCTGGGCGCGGTTGTTTCCCCGGCGATCCCTACGTCTATCCCGTCAAGGACGCTTACGATCGGCTCGGGCGAGAAGGCCAAGACGCTGGCGACAGTCGAGAAACTGGCTGCCAGGGCACTTGCCGATGGCGCTACCCGGCGCTCGCTGGTGATATCGCTGGGCGGTGGGCTGGTGTGCAATGTGGCCGGCATGCTGGCAGGGGGGCTGTTTCGCGGGATTCGCCTGGTGCATGTGCCGACCACTCTGCTGGCCATGCACGATACCGTCACCTCGCTCAAGCAGGCGGTGAACATCGCCGGCGCGAAGAACCTGTTTGGCATGTATACGCGCCCGACGGCCATCATCTGCGATGTGCAGTTTTGCAGATCCCTTTCGCGCAACGCCATGCAGGCTGCCCTGGTGGAGATAGTGAAGAATGGACTGGTGCTCGGCGAGCCGTACGTAACCATCGCGAAAGAACTGTGCGCCATGCCGATGCAGCCCACTCCGGAGTTTTGCCTGAGGGTGCTGGAGAGCGGGATTGCCGCCAAGCGCAGTCTCATGAAGGATGATGCTTTCGAGAAGGGGCCTGCGATAGTCTTCGAGTATGGCCACACGGTCGGCCACGCGATCGAGGCGACCGGTACGCGGCTCAACCATGGCCAGTGCATCTACTGGGGGATGCGGGCGGCCGGCGACCTGGCGCGGCAATTGGGTGTAATGTCACAGAGCGCGTATCGACAGCACAGCGAGCTTCTGGATTTGCTGGCAGATGTGCCGTTGCCACAGGAGAAACTGGACATCCGGGGGCTGATCAAGACTCTGCGACATGACAACAAGCGCGGCCATATCGAGTCAAAGGTGGATCACGTGCCAATGGTCATCCTCAAGCGCATAGCCAGCCCGGTACGCACAAGGGGGTTGCCCCTGGTCAATGTGCCGCTGGAAAGTATCGAGATGGCGATCGCGACCCTGCCGTTCGCTGTGTAAGGGAAAATCTGCAGGGCGGGCCGATTCGCGTGAGTTGCGAATCACGGCCCGCATCCCTACAGCCCCTCTCCTCCGGCCATCGCGTCACCTTGGATGACGGCCGCATTTCTGCTATCATCTACGCAATCCCGGCCTTGTGGCGGAATTGGCAGACGCAACGGATTCAAAATCCGTCGCCCATAAAGCGTGTGGGTTCGAGTCCCACCAAGGCCACTTTTCCTTCCCCTGCGTCTTTCAGGGAAAGCGCTATCCAGCGACGCAACGACCCCAGTATCCACATGCCACTGACAACGGTGCGTCAGTGGGTTTGTGGGAATGTTGAAGAAAATTGGAGGATTTCTCGCGCTTGTAGGCGGGGAACTTGCGTGTGCCGCGATGGCGGATCATCCAGGCGATTGCAGTTTTGCAGACGATTGCGCGACGGAGCGGCTTTCAACATCTTGACTTGCAATTCCCGGCTATATGTGCGATGGTTCGCCTCCCTTGCTGGGGCACTGTACTACGTGCGGAATTGCTACCGGGGAACGCAATGACCATTGACGATGTTTTTCGGTTGCTGGAACTCATCCGTTCCATCCATCCAGATCTGACGTGTGGCCAGGCCCAGACGCTGCTGGAGATCATGCGTCACGATGATCCGCCTACCATGTCCGAGCTGGCTTCACGTACCAACTCGCCGATCACCTCGATCTCCCGCCACTGCGCCCAGTTCGGGCCTGTGCGGAGAATTACGCCCAAGGCATTTGACCTCATTCGCCTGTCGCGTGATCCCGAGGATCGACGCGTCACTCGCATCGAATTGTCGCCGAAGGGGAAACTGCTGCAGAAGCAGATAAGGGAGATCATTTCCAGGTAACTCGTGGCGGTCGATCACACGTGCGGCGTAGTGGCATGCGGGCGCATGATTTCGGTCATTCCGCATGCCCTGGTTTCTTGAACTGACTCTTGAGAAGCATCTCGGTTGCCCTCTGCCTGGCGGTGGGATCGTGAGCGCATGGCATGAGAGGTTCAAGGCAACTGCATTGTTACAAAAATCCGGAGAGCATGTAATCGCAATGGCGTCTGCGCTTCGATAGGATGCTGTTCGTGTTGACCTCAGGTCGTTTGCTTTCATGTCCCTCGCAAGGAGATTTTCCCCGTGTTTTCATGGTTCAAGAAAAAGACGAAGAATCCGGAGCCCCTGGTTTCGCGCATTTTTCCCCGCATCAAGCACCAGAACTTCATCAGCGCGCTTACGGCATCTCCATTTCCCGAGGACCAGATGCCTTACACAGAACCTCTGGTGGGTGATCTGCTGCTTACATATGCCTTTGACATGGGAGACGCGTTCGCGATGGCCACCAGAAAGGACATCGCTTCCGTTGGGCTGATGGCCGATAAGGTGCGCGAGGTGGCCGTCGCCAACCTGAAGGCGAGCATCGGCACTGGTGGATGGGCAGGGGACCCGCCGGTGTTGCAGATTGTGCTGGGCAATAACTTCGATGCCTGCGCACTCCTGATGGACGAGATCTGGGATCAACTGGCCGCCAACATACCCCCGGAGATCATCGTGGGGGTGCCGCATCGTGATGTAGTGCTTGTCACGACAACCGGGTCGGAGCAGGGCAGCGTGGAGAAGTTGCGCGAGCTAGTTGCGGACATCCACGCCAGGGACGAAGTCCATGGCCTGACGCGCGACCTGCTGGTCCGTCGAAACGCCAAGTGGGAAGTCTTCGAAAAGGGCGGCTGACGCTGCCGCGGGCATCGGCAATTGTCCAGTTTGCCCGGTGGAAAAGTGGTTTGCTTGGCCAGCGTCCGCTCGGATGCATCGACCCGGCTACCTAGCATCGTGTATTGACCTGAGGCACGATGAGAGGGAGCTTTGTCATGGCCTACACGCATCCGTTAGGGGAGCATCGGGCGGCGCCGGCGTTCAGCATTCCATCCATCCTGGCGCTTGTCTGCGCCATTGCCAGCTTTTTCTTCGGAGCCGGCCTGGGGATGCTGCTGGCGGTAGCGGCGATAGTGCTGGGCGCAATTGGCCTGCTGGCGTCATTCTCGCCGACAGTCCGAGGCGGCGTTACCAGCGCGGTATCGATCGTCGCAGGAGCGATAGGGATAATCGCAGCGCTGATCAAGCTGATCGTGTGATGGCTTGCGCAGAGCTGTTTATTGCTTATTGACTGGTTGGCCGGACGAATCAGTCAGGACATAGGTGGCGCTTTTGGTTCACAAAGTGTCACGTCAATGCAACGATGATCGATCAACACCCCGGCCAAGTGGTTTTCAGCTCGCCAATCCACGCTGATCGCCTTCTGCAGCTCGGCACTCGCGAATCGGTAGGTATTTCCCCTCGGCAGATGCGCCGCCCGGGCATACCATGGGTCGATGCCGTAACAGGGGAGCTGTCATGGCACTTCAGATTGACGCGTCGCACGGTGATTTTGGCACTTACAAGCTGAGGCTCGCTGGCAATCTCGATTCCGACACCTTTCAGCAGTTTGACGAGGCGGTGTCGGCCGCTCTGTCCGACCCGGCCACCCGGGCGCTTCGCCTGGATCTGCACGATTTGCGCTTCATCAGCAGCATGGGCCTTGGCTCGGTCGTGAAGGCGCGCAAGGCGATTGAGCAGAAGGGGGGAGTCTTTGCCATCGTCGGCGCCCAACCGCAGGTACGCAAAGTATTTGAGATTGCCCGCATGCTTCCGGAAGAGACCGTCTTCGCCACCCGTGAGGAGGCTGACGAGTACCTGGCCATGATTCAGCGAAAGGTCCTCGAGGAGCAGGGCGAGGGGGATCAGCCGGGCGTCTAGCCTGCCAGGGACTTTACGACCTGGTCAACCAGCCTGGACTTATCAGCCACCGGGCCGATGGCTTGCGCTCGCTTCACCGGGGGATTGCCTTCTGGCCCACCCAAGGCCGCCAGGATGCGCATCTGTCCATCTAATATGGTCGCATAGGCGGCTATGGGGGAGTGGCAATCGCCATCCAGGCCGCGGACGACATCGCGCTCGGCCGACACGCACAGCATGGTTTTTTCATCCGACAGGGCGGCGGCGATCAGGGCGGTTTGTGTGTCATCCTTGCGATACTGAAGGGCGAGGGCAGCCTGCCCGGCCGCGGGGATCATGGTATCGATGGGGATCGGGCTCATTTCCGCCTCATCCAGCAGCCCTGCCCGCTTGATGCCGGCCATCGCCAGGATCACGGCGTCAAACTCTCCCTCACGGGCCTTGCGCAGGCGAGTGTCGATATTGCCGCGTACGCCTTCGACGCGAAGGTCCGGCCGGGCCGACAGTATCTGGCAGCGCCGGCGGAGACTGCCTGTACCAACTTTGGCCCCGGAGGGCAGGTCCTCTATCCTCCGGGCGACTCGGCTTACCAGCAGATCGCGGGGATCCTCACGCACGGGGGAAATGAATACCAGCCCGGCCACGTCCACCAGCGGCATGGTTACCGGCAGATCCTTCAGGCTATGGACGGCCAGGTCGATCCTGCCATCCAGCAGGGCCTGCTCCAGTTCCTTGGTGAATAGTCCCTTGCCGCCGAACTCATGCAGCGGGCGGTCCTGTATGCGGTCGCCGCTGGAGGTGATAGTGATCGTTTGGATCGGCAGATCGGGCCATTTTTCCTTGAGGGCATCGGCCACCTGGGCGGTCTGTGTGCGAGCCAGCAGAGAGCCCCTTGTTCCGATCCGAAGTTCCTTTGCACACGGCATTTGTTGCTGTACCATCCAGTGCCAGATGTTACCTGCCACAGGGCTGGCCTGCCATCATTTCGCAGGCAGGACCTTTGCGCTTGTCACGCCGTGGTGGACATCACGAATAGTTCAGTCAGACGGCTCATAGCGTCGATAACCGTCTTTCTAACGGAGAGAGGACTATGTCAGTTTTCAGTTATGTCGCACTGAACTCGTCCGGCCAGGAGGTCAAAGACGAGATCGAGGCCGCAAATCGCGATGAGGCCATTGCCAAGATCCGTCAGCGCGGCCAGATCCCGACCAAGCTGAAGGAGAAAGCCGCCAAGAAGACGGTGAAGAAGAAGGAGGCGGAGACCGTCACTTCTTCGCGCAAGAAGATGCCGTTTGCCATTGGCGGGGTTCCGCGCAAGCAGTTGGTGACCTTCACCCGCCAGCTCTCCACGCTCCAGGACGCGGGCCTGCCGATCTTGCGTTCGCTGCAAATTCTCGAGCAGCAGCAGAAGCCGGGGTTGCTCAAGGCGATCATCGGCGGCGTGGCTGAAGAGGTCGAGGGCGGCGGAACTCTCTCCGATTCGATGGCAAAGTACCCCAAGGCCTTCGACAAGCTGTATGTGAACATGATTGCGGCCGGCGAGGCCGGCGGTGTGCTCGACCTGATCCTGGCTCGCCTGGCGGACTTCATGGAGAAGGCCGCCAAGCTGAAGAAGAAGGTCATCGGCGCCATGATCTATCCGGCGGTGGTCGTCACCATCGCCATCGGCGTGGTGTCGATGATCATGATCTTCGTGATCCCGAAGTTCGAGCAGATCTTCAATGACTTCAAGACCGATCTTCCGGCCGTCACGAAGTCGCTGCTGGTGATCTCCCGCTGGTTCGCGACGCAGTATGGCTGGGCATACGTCCTGTTCTCCCCGATCATCTTCATGCTGATCATCCGCCTCATTAAGCTAAGCAAGGGCGGACGTTATTTTGTCGACGCTGTAAAGCTGAAGGTCCCGATCCTGGGCAACATCCTCTCCAAGACCGCCATCGCACGCTTCACGCGTACGCTGGGCACCCTGATCTCCGCAGGTGTGCCGATTCTCGACGCAATCAACATCACCAAGGAAACCTGTGGCAACGAGGTCTACGCCAAGGCGCTTACCAAGGTGCATGACGCGATTCGCGAAGGTGAATCGATGGCCGACCCTCTGCGTGCCACCAAGGTCTGCGACGCCATCGTGGTGAACATGGTGGATGTGGGTGAGGAAACCGGCGACCTGGACAAGATGCTGATCAAGGTCGCCGACAACTACGACAACGACGTGGACGTGCTGGTTGGCTCGCTGGTGAGCATTCTCGAGCCGGTGATGGTGGTGTTCCT
>JAKORQ010000511.1 GCA_029777755.1 Planctomycetota bacterium | reverse complement strand
GTTCAAACGTGCGGCGCGTCATTCCGGTCTTGGCCATGGCGTCCGCGAGCGCATCTGCGTTCTGGAAGCCGGTGGCAATTGCACGCTGGGCGCGCAGCACTTGAATATCACCATGATCACTCGGTGGGACGAATCCCGGGAGGGAGCGACCTCCCGGGTCGCGAGGTGATTGCGTTGAAAACAGCCGGGCCAGTTCGATCGCCTGTTGGGCTCCGGCGTACCGTGTGACCAGGAGGAGCACCAGCGACTGCCAGGCCGTACCCGCCGCCGTGGTAACCAGGCGGGAGCCATGTCCGGCAGATTGCAGGCCGGCCCGGTGGACGAACTCGACGTTACTGTAGTTGGCTGCCATGGCTTCCATCATGGCCCAATGCGTGGTCGCCTTTCGGCCATCCAGCAGGGAAGTTTCCGCCAGCAGGGCCACACCGGTGGATATGGCAGCGACCGAGGCACCGCGCGCGTGCTGGGCCTTGATCCACTCGACGAAAGGACGCCAGGGCGTGGACCAGCCTGAGCGGCCGAAGCGCACGGATTCCTCGAACAGGGCGGGCACGAGGATCACATCCGGCTGGTACCCTGTGTCCTCCAGCAGGACATCCGGCATCAGCCGCATGCCTTGAAAGCAGATGACGGGCTGGCCGGAGCGGCCGACGATGGAAACCTCGAACCGACTCGCCGAGCCGGACTCGCCCTGCAGCGAAAGCCATGCAGCCCCTGCGCTGTTGAGCATGTCGGCCGGCCCCATGATGGTCCAGCCCAATGCATGCTCGGGCGCCAGGATCGCTACCCGGATGCGACGCACCCGCTGTGCCACGGCCGGCATCATTGCCAGTGCAGGAGCCGCTTCTCGATCGCCGTCATCGACCAGATCACGCCCATCCCGAGCAGCGACAGTATCAGCAGCACGCCCATCACGCCGTTCATGTTGAAGGTCGAGCCGAGGTACGCCAGTGTCTGGCCCAGCCCATGTTCCGCGGCAATGATCTCGCCGCCGACAACACCCAGCATCGCATAGATCAGGCCCAGGCGCAGACCAGAGAAGATGACCGGTACCGCACCCGGCAGCGTGACGAAAAGGAACATCTGGGACGGCTTCGCTCCCAGCGTCCGTGTGAGTGTGAGGTGATCCTGATTCAGCCCGCGCATCCCGGCTACCGTACTGGAAAGCACGATGAAGAAAACCAGCGAGAACCCGATGGCGATCTTGGAGGACACACCCAGCCCGAACCACAGGATGAACAGCGGTGCCAACGCGATGCGCGGCATGGCGTTGATGGCTGAAAGATAGGGGTCCACGAAGCGTTCCAGGCGGGGCATCGTCACGAACAACAGTCCGGTGAGAAGGGCCGCCACGCTGCCCAGCACGAAGGACGCCAAGGTTCCCAGCAGCGTCCAGCCTAGTTCGATCCAGAGCTTGGGCGACACCACGACGTTGGACCAGAGGAACTGCGCAATGCCTGAGGGTTGGCCTACGAAGGTGGCGTCGACCCACCCGCTGCGCGCGGCATATTCCCAAAGCCCGAGCAATACGGCGAGCAGGGTGCCATGCTGAGTGATGCGGATGAGCAGCGAAGCGCCATCCGCCCGATTGCTTTCATTGGTCATCGGAGTGTCTCCATCCCTGTTCCAGGGTTTGCCAGATCCTTGCGTATAGCTCGTGGAAGTGCGGCTGCTTCTGCAAGTCCCGGACGCTGCGAGGGCGCGGCAGGTCGATTTTC
>JAKORQ010000510.1 GCA_029777755.1 Planctomycetota bacterium | reverse complement strand
GCCGCCGGGCCGGATTGGGCGCTGGATCTGGAGATCCGACTTTATCGGCACACCAGCGCCTATGGTGGTGATGGGGAAAGATTCTGGCAGATAGCGCGCGAGGGGAGAACCGCGGGCTGACGGCGTGTGTCGCGGTTGGCATTTCCCTGGATTGACATGCAGCATGAGGACGGATTTCGGGTATCAATCGGTCGTTTCTGTCCTGGTCCCCCTACCCTGCCCCGCATCAAGGACTTAGGCTGGACAAAAACCCATGACAAAACCTTTGCGGTTTTGGGAGGGTTTTGGCACGATGTGGCATGATCATCGGATACGCCCGCGTCAGCACAGAGGACCAGAACCTGGACGGCCAGCTCGACGCCTTGAAGGCGGCGGGTGCTGAGAGGATCTTCGCTGATAAGATCACCGGCACGGCCCGCAGCAGGCCCGAGCTGGACCGCTTGCTAGATCAGCTGCGCCAGGGCGACGTGATCGCCGTGACCAAGTATGACCGCCTCGCCCGGTCCCTGCGCGACCTTCTCGACATTGTGGATGCCATCCAGGCGCATGGTGCGGGCTTCCGTTCGCTGGCCGAGGACATCGACACCACCACGCCCGCCGGGCGGCTTGTCTTCCACGTCTTCGCATCCATCGCCCAGTTTGAGCGGGAGCGGATTTCGGAGAGGACGAAGGAAGGGCTGGAGGCAGCTCGCAAGCGTGGCCGTGTCGGCGGAAGGCCCCCTGCCCTATCCGCCGCGCAGAAGGTCGAGGTGTGCCGGATGCGAGACCAGGAGCTGCGACCACTGCCGGAGATCGCGCAACTCTTCCGGGTCAGCGCGAAAACCATCCGGCGGGCGTAATGTTCAGGCCTTCGGCCACTGTTCGGCGGGCCAATCCCGCGCCGTGTGGATCACCCTAACGATGGCGATGGCTTCTCCTGCGGGGCTGGAGCTAATCGCATAGGCGATGATGTAAGGCAGGCGCGTTACTGACTTTTCATAGGTATCGGTCACGCGACCTGGGCGGCCAGTCGGGATATCTGAAAGCGCCGAGGCGGCAGCTCTGATCGCGTCAGCAACACGTTGCGCTGCTGCCGGGTTTTCGGCAGCGATGTAGGCCACCTGCGCTTTGAGGTCGTCCAAGGCGGATCGCGACCAGACGACAGGACGTTTCACGCCCTCCCGCCTCGGGTGGCGTCGATCACTGCTTGAAGCTCAGCCATGGCCTCGTCATGCGGCACCATGCGACCAGCGGCAACGTCTGCAAGACCCCGCTGAATCCCGTCGATGATTTCCAGCTCCCGATCCACATAAGCCTCCACGGCCTCACTCGCCAAAAAGGCCCTGCTGCGGCGTGTGCCGTGCGCCAAGCGCCCCAGCTTGTCTTTCACGTCAGGGCTGATGCGGATCGTCATCGTGGTGCTGGTGGGCATGATAAATCCCTGTGTTCGAGTGTGTACATCTAAGCACAAACTGACCTGCAAGGCCAGAGCCAACCCTTCG
>JAKORQ010000509.1 GCA_029777755.1 Planctomycetota bacterium | reverse complement strand
TTCCGCCTGCGTGATCGGCAAGACCGGCGGCGGCGTGGATGAGTACTTCGGCCTGCAGCCAAACGACATTGATATCAAGATGGGCACCTTATCCAAGGGCCTGGGCACCTGCGGCGGCTACCTGGCCGGACGCAGGGAGATCATCGACTACCTGCGCTACAACCTGCCCGGCTTTGTGTTCTCGGTGGGTATCTCCCCGCCCCTGGCCGCGGCGACGCTGGAAGCGATCCGCCTGCTGCAGAAGGATCCTTCCATCATGGACCGCATGGCGCGCAACATCGACTGCTTCGTCACAGAGGCGCATAAGCGCGGAATGAACACCTGCCTGGCCGGCAAGACCGCGATCATACCGATCATGGTGGGCAAAGACGAGGACGCCTTCCTGCTGAGCAACATGCTGCGCCACAAGGGCGTGTTCGTGCCCCCGGCGGTCTATCCCGCGGTGCCCAGAGGCAAGGCCCGCCTGCGCTTCTGCGTGATCGCCGACCACAACGAGAATGAGATCATCGAGGCGCTGGACAAGCTGGAGGAGGCCGCGAAGGAAGCGGGGATCAAGCTGCCGGCGTGACGCGGAGTGACGGCAAAGCAATGGGGAAGCGCTGGCTTGCGCCAGCGGGAAGAGGCTGCTTCGCAGCCGCGAAGCGATGGGGGCATGTTGAATACGGAATTCTGAATTCTATATACTGAATGAAAAACCGGGGAAGCCACGAAAAGCTTCTCCGGTTTTTAAGTTGGTATAGATCGTGCTGATCCGGCAGAGGAGCCGGTGGTTTACGAATCGTATTATTCCATCATGCTGGCCAGGGCGGCCGCGCCGAGAATGCCGGCGTCGTTTTGGAAGCTGGCGGAGACGATCTGGGTGAAGGGGTTGAAGGTGTTGAAGGCACTGGTTTTTTCCACTTCGGCGCGCAGGGTGTCGATCACGATGCTGCCGGCGTTGGAGAGGCCGCCGCCGATGGCGATCACTTCGGGCGCGAAGATCATCATCAGGGAACTCAGGCCGATGACCACCTCGTGGATGTAGTTTTCCCAGATATCGATCATCCTGCCCGCGCGCACGTTGTTCATCACCTCGCGCACGCTCATGCCCTGGGATGCTTCCCGAAGCTTGCTGGCCGCGGCGTACATCTCCCAGCAGCCATTCTGGCCGCAGCTGCAGGGGCGGCCGTCCGCGTGGGTGATCATGTGGCCGATCTCGCC
>JAKORQ010000007.1 GCA_029777755.1 Planctomycetota bacterium | reverse complement strand
TTGCTCATCGTCTCGATCATGTGCACCGGGATACGGATGGTGCGGGCATGATCCGCGATGGCGCGGGTGATCGCCTGCCTGATCCACCAGGTCGCATAGGTCGAGAACTTGTAGCCGCGGCGATACTCGTACTTGTCGACTGCGCGCATCAAGCCGGTATTGCCTTCTTGGATGATATCGAGGAAGGACAGGCCACGATTGTGATACTTCTTGGCGATCGACACCACCAGGCGCAGGTTGCCGCCTGAGAGCTTGCGCTTGGCGTCCTCGTACTTGTTGAAGATCTTGCGAATGGCCGTCACCCGCTTGTGCAGGCTCTGGGCATCCTCCAGAACCAGGTCCTCCAGGCCCTCAAGCTCGGTCTGGCATACTTCCAGGTCCTCGCCGGGATCCTTGACCTTCTGGAGCTCAGCGATGCGCTGCTCCAGCTCAAGCATCTTCACGGAGATGCTCTGCAGCTTCTTCATCAGCGGCGTCACCTTACTGGTGCGCAGAGACAGCTCTTCCAGCAGCTTGGTGGCACGGCGGCGACGGCGCCGCATGGTCAGCCTGAGCTGCTCCTGCTCCTTCTTGTTCCTGGTCTGGCGCAGACGGGTCCAGTCCTCCTGGTTACGCGCCAGCATCTTGCGGACGGTCTCCAGGTTCATGGGGATGCGCTGGCCGATCGTACCCTTGTCCGCCTGCCCCTCGGCCGTGGAAATCTTCATCGTCCGGTCAAAGGGCAGATCACCCTCATCCACCTGCTGCAGGATCTCGACCGCGGAGTTCAGGCAATAATCGCTCTCCAGCACCTTGGAGCGGAAGATCTTGCGGAACACCTCGATTCGCTTGGCAAGACTGATCTCCTGTTCGCGCGTGAGCAGGGGAATCTCACCCATCTGGGTGAGGTACATGCGTACCGGGTCATCAATGCGCTTGGTGGATGCCTCGGCCAGTTCTTCCTCGAGGTTGAGATCGAGGTCTTCTTCCTCTTCCAGGCCATGCCCCTCGCCGAGGATGTCTTCGGCCTTCATGGGGATGGGTGCGACTGGAGGAATGCGCACAGCCGGCGGAGGCGGCGGGGGAGCCACCTTCTTTGCGCCCTTTTGGAACTCCGGCACATCCGCCTCATCAATCAGGCGGATGCCCATCTCGTCGAGCATCATCAGCAGTGAATCAAGCTTGTCCGGTGAGACCAGCTCATCCGGCAGACGCTCGTTAAGTTCCTCGTAGGTTAAGTATGAGTTGGCTTTCCCCATCTCGATCAGTTCGCGCACGCGACGATCGACCTCTTCGGGAGAGCCAGACCCAATCAAGGGTGTTTCAATCGATGACATAGATTGTTAATAGCACCAACCGGTCAACGCCGGTATATTCCTCAACTTCAGTTGTCACAGGCCAAGGACCTCGGGGTTGTTCCCGATCCCTGCAACGTGTGCAGGACTGAAGCCGTTTGGCCAGCCAATCTCCAAAAAGCCAGCCACGAACGCCACAGGCGTTCGCTGGGGGTGGCAGGTATGTGGCCACCCAGCCAAGAACATCGCCAAAGCACGCCGCCTCAAGCACTCCAAAGGCACGGCAGCGCGCAGAGTTCGAAAAGTGGAGCAAGTTTACTGTTCAGCTCGCTATTTTCAAACGGTCTGCGACCACCGACAGCCAGCACGCCTCCACCCCGGAGGATGTTCACTCGTTCTTCAACCCCCGGACAGGAACTATAGGCATCCCTGACCCGCCCTGTGGTTCTACGCCGGATATACCCCTTGGGTTTGGCTCCAGGCGACATGCTTCGCCAATGAACGATATACCTCCCGGAGGCGAAAATGTTGCAAACACAAAGGGATATCTCGCTGAAATACTAGGCCCGCAAAGCTTCGCCGAGTGTTTAGAACCCTTTGCGCAGATCCGGCTGCCTGGCCGCTTCCGTCAGCTTACGCAGTAGATCCAGCGCCGATTCGTCATCGCCGGAGTCGATCGTCCGCCGGATGTCGGCCGAGAGGCGAGCCCGCTCCATCCGCTCCCGGGCATACTGGATGTACTCGATCGCTTCCGCGAGAATCGCCTCCAGGTTGTCTACATCCTCGTATTGCTGAACCAGCTCCATCGCCAGATCCTGCAGTCCCAACGGCTGGAGCACATTCAGCAGCTCGGAAAAATCCGGTTCGCCCTCATTGCGTTGCACATCCCAGTAGACTTCGGCCAGCTTGTGGTGGCGCTCCTCCACGAAATCCTCCAGGTGTACCTTTTGCTGTGTCTCGTGCCACCACTCCGGGTGAATCAGAAGGCCGGCCAGGATCTGTCGCTCGGCCCGGCGGCGGGCATCCAGGGGAAGACGACCCGCCGGCCGGTTCTCGACAGGAACCGGCGGCTCCTGAGTGGCAGGGCGGGCAGGGGCGCTCGCTGCCGTCGCTTTTCTTGCACGGTATCTGCGGTTCAGCTCATCCACCGGGATGCTCGTGAGCCTGCTGACCCGGGCAAGGGCCGCACCCCAGCGCAGCGAATCAACCGGACCTGCCCCGCGGGCATCGGCCAGCACCGAGAGGTACTCCTCCACCGCCTTCTGCTGACCAGTGAGATCGCCTTCGCTGGTCTGGAACTGCCGGATCAGTTGTCTCCACTTGTAGGTGAGGGCGTCCCGGGCCTGGGTGATCACCTGGTTGAACGCTTCCGCTCCATGCTCCAGCAAAAACTCGTCCGGATCGAGCTGATCGGGCAGGGTGGCGACCAGCACCTCGACCGGCTGGGTCAGGAATGCCTCCAGCGCGCGATCGACTGCCTTGTCGCCGGCGGCGTCCGGATCAAACAGCAGGACGATCCGATCGGCATACCGCCGCAAGAGGCTCACATGCTGCGATGTCAGCGCCGTGCCGAGGACCGATACGACATTGCTGACGCCAAACTGGTGGCAGCCAATCACATCGCAGTATCCCTCGACAACCACCACCGTGCGGGTCTCGACGATCCTCTTTCGTGCCACGTCGAGCCCAAAGCAGGTGCGGCTCTTGCTGAAGATGGGGGTTTCCGGGCTATTGAGGTACTTGGCCTGGTCATCCGATCCGGGCATGGCCCGGCCGCCGAACGCGATCACCCGGCCCTGTTCATCGCGGATAGGGAACATCAGCCGGTTGCGGAAGGTGTCGTAAAAGCTGTTGCGCTGCTCGTTGTACTTGAGCAGGCCGGCCTTAACGAGAATCTCCTGGCTGAACTTTCTCGCCACGTCGCTTCGCAGGAGCGTATCCCAGCCGGGCGGGGCATAGCCGATCTGGAAGCTCTTGACCGATCCTGCATCAAAGCCACGTTTCTCGAGGTAATCGCGGGCGGGCTGGCCACCCGGACCATGCAAAAGGGACTGATACAGGGCACAGGCGGCCGACTGGGCATCGAGAAGCTGTTGCCGTTCGCTGGCCGAGCCTCCGGAACGGCCATGCTCCGGGACGTCGATTCCCTTGGCCTGGGCGAGTTGCTTCAGGGCATCGACAAACTCGATGCGGTCACGCCGCATGACAAAATCGATGGCATTTCCGCCGGCCTTGCAGCCAAAGCAGTAGAAGAACTGACGGTCAGGGTTAACCGAGAAGCTGGGGGTCTTCTCCTGGTGGAAGGGGCACAGCCCCAGGTACCCCTTGCCAGTACGGCGCAGCTTCACCGTCTGGCCGATAAGCTCCACTATATCGGTTGCCTGCAATACCTTAGTCTTGAGGTCCATCCCCAACGCCATAGTCGCTCCTGGTTTATAGGAGATGCCAGCCTCAACCACAAATTTTGGGCCATGAAGTGACTATTTCAGGATGCGTTGTGCCTCTCACAGATGCTTACGCCGGTTCCGTTAAGAGGCCTGAACAATAATGTTTGTTAACGTCGTTGCGAGTCATTAACTTTGGACGCCCATGAGATCAATTCATTCCTTCATAGTCGTCCTGATCGTCAGCTTCTGCACGAGCTTGTTTGCTCAACAGGTGCAAAAGCCGGTTCCTGCGATCAATCATGCGATCATCATCTCTGTGGATGGCATGCGGCCGGACTTGGCCCTCCGGGCCAACATGCCCACGCTCCGCAGCAGGATGATCGAGCGGGGGGCTTTCTCCTTCTGGGCAAGATCCACGGAAGTGTCCATCACACTGCCGACCCATACCAGCATGCTTACTGGCGTGCCGCCGGAGGAGCACGGGATTTTCTTCAACAATGACGGCCCGGAAGAGCCGGTGCACCCCAAGGTTCCCTCCATCTTTGAGTACGCCAAGAAGGCCGGCTATACCACCGCCATGGCCACAGGTAAGTCGAAGATGAGGGTCATCCCTCTCCCCGAGTCGATTGACTATGACCATGGTCCTCCGCGCGGTAGTGGTGCGAACAACCTCAAGGTGGCCGAGACCGCAGCAAGCATCATCAAGGAGCACCGCCCGGGACTGCTGTTCGTTCACTTTGGAGACACCGATGGCCGGGGACACCACATCGGCTGGGGAACCCCCGAGCAAATCGAGGCGTTTGAGGTGACCGACAAGTGCCTGGGCATGATTTTCGACGCCCTTGAAGAGCAGAACCTACTGGACTCGACGGTGGTTATCCTCACGGCCGACCACGGCGGGCGGCAGAGGTGGCACGGGAAGAATGATCCCCGTGCCCGGCATATCCCGTGGATTATCGTTGGCCCGGGCATCAAGGCGGGACTCGACCTGGACTCCGTGCGTGAGCACCAGGTAAACGTGGAGGACACCTTCGCCACCGCCTGCACGCTCCTGGGCATCCAGACGGACAAGGTGTTCGGCCAAACGGTCTGGGAAGCGATCGAAACCCAGCCAGCCGCCGAGGCGAACCAGGGCGAGGCAAAGTAAGGATCACAGAGACAGGATGAAATACCGGCCGTCATGTCCGCAGATTGGACGTGACGGCCGCCTCTTTATCTGCCTGCGGGCCGGCCAAGGTTTTTCGCGGCTCACGGATGGGGTGCAGCATCATCATCGAGCCTGCCACCGTCACAATACTGGCGATGGCGAGCGGGATGATGCTGTGACTGTTGCGCCAGACCACAGATCCAATCCAGCCGGCCACCAGGGCGCCTGGGATATTCGATAGCGATGTGATCGCCAGCATGGTTGCGCGATGACGTTGCGTAATGATCTCCAGCATCAGGGTGGTTGCGCCCACCTCGCCGGCGAAGAACGCCGCCCCCATCAGGAAGAAGATCAGCACAAACTCCATGTCGGTAGAGGCGAATATCGCCCAAGCGGAGATCAGCACGTAGATACCCAGTGCAAGCTAATTTACGAGCTTGCCGCCGCAGCGATCTCCCAGCCATGCTGCACCAAGGTTGCCTGCGATAGCTCCGACATTCTGGGCGATCAAGAGAGTGCCAAGGAACGCCTCCGGGCGATCCAAAACGTCCCGGGCATGGATGGCTAGGAAGGGCGTGATTACCAGGTATCCGGAGCGGAACACCCGCGAAACCAGGTACCGTGCGAACGTAGGGTCGGAAACGATCAGACGGGGCATGAGCTGCAGGTTCTGACTCAGGGTAAGCGTGTGGACATGGGGACTGGGTGTGTGCGGCTCGCGCGTAAAGAGATAGATCGCGTACGAGATAGTCAGGAAGACAAACGCCAGAAGGTGCAGCGTGGCGTAAGCGCTGAACAACTGGAGATTGCGGAACAGCTGGCTGGCAACAGCTCCCGCCGCTATCCCGATGATGCAGGATATGATGTAGCGGACGGCGAACATTGATGCCCGACGATTCTCGGGGACGCAGCGGGCGATGAGTTGCTGCCATGCGGTGAGGCTGATGCCGCCGGCTACTCCAGAGATGATCGGCGCGGCAACCACGGCAGCCAGGACCAGGCCAAGCGATCCATCGCCGGCCGCGTAGTACAACGCCAGTGCCGCAAACAGATATGGGATCCTCTGTAGCACACCGGTGATACTGACAAACGGCATGTATCGCCGCATTCCATCAACCCAGTGCGCAGTGAGGACGGGAGCCACCCAGAAGCCGATCAGTCCCAGTGAAGGGGCGAGAGCGACCATGAACTCTGATCCGCCAAGCTGACGGATGATGTCCGGCAGCATCGTCTGTGCGTTGAGAAAGGCCATCCCGCCGATGTAGCAGCCGCAGTAGTTTCGCCGGGCGTATCTGTTCGCTTCAGGTTCGACAGGCAAACTGGAAGAGATGGTCGAGGCTTCCGACTCCGGGAGGTCACTCATGATGCATCGACGTCCATTGTTGCGCGCGTAAAGTCAATATGAAAGGTCGGTACATGGTCGCAGACCGGAAGAGCCTTTCTAGCGTACCTTGATGGTGGCCAGGGCCATGGCGGCCAGCATGGCGGCGATCAGCCAGAAGCGCACTACCACCTGTGTCTCGCTCCAACCCTTTCTCTGGAAGTGATGGTGCAGAGGTGACATGAGGAAGACCCTGCGCCCTTCGCCGTACTTGCGGCGGGTGTACTTGAAGTAACCTACCTGGATCATTACCGACATGGCCTCGATGACGAAGATGCCGCCGATCATGAACAGCATCAGCTCCTGGCGCACCACAAGGGCGATGTAGCCGATCAAACCGCCCAGCGCCAGCGAGCCGGTATCACCCATGAATACCCTGGCGGGATTGCAGTTGAACCAGAGAAAGCCCAGGCACGCGCCGGTCATGGCGCCGGCGATGACGGCCATCTGGTCTGACGCCGGAACGTGCGGCATGAGCAGGAACGAGGCCCAGTCGGGGTTGCCGACGATCATCGCGAGGATGCAGAAGGCAAATGAAACGATCGCCATGGTGCCGGCCGCCAGCCCGTCCAAGCCGTCGGTAAGGTTCACGGCGTTGCTGGATCCCGTAAGTACGATCGTCCCGATGAGCACAAACGCCCCAAGCGAAAGGGGAACCTGATAATCCTTGAGGAAGGGAAAATAGAGCTCGTGCGGCGTTTCCTGGCCATAGTGATAGGTGAAGTAGGACAGCAGCACGCCCAGCCCGATCTGGAAGAGTATCTTTTCCAGGCTGGTAAGTCCTT
>JAKORQ010000508.1 GCA_029777755.1 Planctomycetota bacterium | reverse complement strand
CTGCCGCTGGATCATCCCATCTACAGCTTTGTGATGGATGCCCGCCGGGTTGAGCTGGCGCCGCTGGCGAAGCAGTTGCATCCCAACATGGATCGGCCGGTGCTAGAGGCGATCGAGGTGGATGGCTCGCTGCCGATCGTTTACTCGCCGCTGAGCATGAGTGCCGGATGGGAGCGTCTTCCGCGTGCATATAACAGGGGATACGCCGATACCGACGCGATCAAGCTGGGCGTGAACGTGTTCATGTACCAGATCAGCCACTGATGACGGGATGCCCGCGACGCGATGCAACTTATGCGGGGCGGTGGGGTATAACGTTCATCAGCATGACAGGAGAACAGGATATGTCGCAACCTACATCGCCGGCCGCGGGACAGGTATCGCAGGCGCCGGCGAGTTCCGCCGAGTCATTCATCGAGAAGTTCGTGCAGGTGCGCCAGCGGCTCCTGGGCGAGATGCGAAAGGTGATCATCGGGCAGGATGAGGTGATCGAGCTGCTGCTGGCGGCCATGTTTGCCCGTGGCCACTGCCTGCTGGTGGGCGTGCCGGGTCTGGCAAAGACGTTGATGATCAGCACCCTGGCCAAGGTCCTGCACCTGAAGTTCAACCGTATCCAGTTCACTCCTGACCTGATGCCTTCCGACATCACCGGAACTGACGTGCTGGAAGAAGACCCGGCAACGGGCAAGCGCGGGTTCCGCTTTGTTCGCGGGCCGGTGTTCGCCAACATCGTGCTGGCCGACGAGATCAACCGCACGCCCCCCAAGACGCAGTCGGCGCTTCTGCAGGCCATGCAGGAATACCAGGTCACGGCAGGGGGCCACACCTATCCACTGGAGCCGCCCTTCTTTGTCCTGGCCACGCAGAATCCCGTTGACCAGGAGGGCACTTATCCGCTCCCCGAGGCGCAGCTCGACCGCTTCATGTTCATGGTGAATATCTCGTACCCGTCGAAGCAGGAGGAACGCCAGATCGTCCGTCGGACAACGATGGAACTGGACGCCGATCCGGAGCCGGTACTCTCGGCATCCGACATACTCACTGTCCAGCGCGTGCTGCGAAAGCTTCCGGTGAGTGACCATGTGGTGGATTATTCGGTGAGCCTGGCGCGAGCGACCCGCCCGCACCAGCCCGGAACGCCATCATTCATCAACGACTGGCTCACCTGGGGCGCCGGCCCGCGCGCAGCGCAGTACCTGGTGCTAGGGGCAAAGGCGCACGCGATCTTGAATGGCCGACTGAATGTCAGTTGCGACGATGTGCGCGCAGTGGCCAAGCCAGTGCTGCGGCATCGCCTGTTCACAAACTTCAATGCCGACGCAGAGGGAATCGGACCTGACCAGGTGGTCGAGAAGCTGCTGGCTAATGTGCCCGAGGCGTCGGCCGATGAGTATCGAGCTTGAGCGGATTCCTATTGGAACCACAGATGAACACAGATCCACGCAGATAGCTGTGAGGACTTAATACCGTGGTTGAGTAGAGCAGGTCGGCTCGACCTGCGGGATTTCCAGGCGAAGTTGGACGCTCCCTGGTGAGCGGCTGCAATCGTCATCGAGAGCTGTCGAGCAGTTCCAGCCAAAGTGGAGCGGGCGGTTCTCCGCCAGCGGGAGATAGGGTGATCCTCGGCTAGCATGCGGCATCAGAGCCAGGGAAACTGAGGACATACATTGAAGGCCCTTTTCATCAGGAAGAAACGACGCAACCAAGCAAGCCGTGGCCTACAGGACAAGCCTCTCCACTTGAGCTTAAGCAGCTGTAGAAGCGGTTTGCAGACACTTGGCGCCTATCTGCGGAACCAGCGTCGTGACTCGTGCAGGATGTACTCAGCCAGCACGTAAAGGCGATCCACGTGGGTGTTCTTGCCGGTGGAGGCGTGCATGGCCGCGTCGCGCATGGCGTAGAACGCCATGAGGATGAGGATGCGCTCCACGTCCGCATCGGTCAGTTCGCGATGCTCCAGGTAGGCCGATTGTGCCGCCTCGCGCCAGACGCGGTACTGGTCGCCGCCGTGCCATACCATGTTTCCATAGAGCAGGCGGGCGAAATCGGCATCGGGCCAGTTGGCGCCGGCCGACCCCACGTCGATGAGGTAGACCTTGTTGCCATCGGTGACCACCTGTACGCCATCGCGATGGCCGAACACGGTGGGGAGATTGAGCATGATCCCGCGCGCGGCGTGGTAGATCTGGTCCAGCAGGCGGGTGGTGCCCCGGTGGCGGGAGATGAACTCCAGCTGATTCTCCCACCACTGCAACTCATTGTCCTGCACCTCCTGCGGCGAGAAGGCGTCGGGAATGAGGTTCAGCGGAAGGCGGGCGAGTTGCGCCGCCAGCTTGCCGACCTGAGTGAAGATGGCGTGGGTGCGATCGTCATTCCAGCGGATCACCTCGCGGATGTCCGGGCCCTTGACGTAGCGGGAGATGGTGTAGACCAGGTTGCCGGCCGGGAAGTTCTCCTGTGTATAGAGCACCTGCGGCACGGGGATGCCGGTACCCTCGAGGGAGTCGAAGATGCGCTGCTCACGGAGAGCCTCCTCGTTGATCGCGCGAGGGATCTTGAGGATCACCGGAGGGGTGTCGTCCATGAACTCCGCGACGAAAATGTCGCTGGTTGGCGAATTGATACCGCGAAGCTGAAAGCCCCGGTTGTACAACTGGCGAAGCAGCTTACGAGCGGTGTTTTCTACCATCTGGCGCATCAGGCGAATCCCTCAAATAATGCAAACACTGATGGATTAAGGGTTACTGCGCGGTAAGTCAAGAAGAGGATAGCCCCAAACGACTTCGGCGGGCAACATATGCAGCGCCAGGAGAATGACGCACGTCAAATGCGCCTCATCATTGCACGCTGTAGGCCGCGCTTCTGCTCCTTCTCGCGGATGGCGGCGCGCTTGTCATGCTGCTTCTTGCCCCTGGCGACCGCCAGTTCAACCTTGGCGTAGCCGTTCTTGAAGTAGATCGCCAGCGGTATCAGCGTGGTGCCACGAATCTCCAGCTCCTGCTGGAGCTTGCGGATCTCGCGCTTGTGTGCCAGCAGCTCGCGCTCGCGCATCGGTTCATGGTTGAACTTGCCTGCCTCCTTGTACGGGTCGATGTGGCAGTTGTGGAGGATGAGCCGGCCATGCTCGACCCAGGCAAATGACTCGTTAAGCTGGCACTTGCCATTGCGCAGACTTTTAACTTCGCTGCCCATGAGCGCAATGCCGCATTCGAGCTTGCTGATGATGTGGTAATCATGCAGAGCCCGGCGATTGGTGATGCGCGGGGACAGGTTTTCCTTGGCCATATTTCTCTATGCGATGGTATCTGGCGAGGGGATTTTGTTCCACCCTGCGGTTGATGCGCCGGCGGGCGCTTCAGGGCACGCCCGGCTCCTCGTGCACGCGCGGGGGAGCGGCGGGCAGCGAGAAATCGCGGGTGGGGACGACGCGGCGGTTGGCCGAG
>JAKORQ010000507.1 GCA_029777755.1 Planctomycetota bacterium | reverse complement strand
CCTGGCCGAAGCTGTGGAAGCATCACGGCGCCAAGGCCGCTACAGAGCGCATCAACGAAGTGGCGGCGGCGCGCAAGGAGAAATGGCTGGCCCGCTACGGCGGCACGGTTGGGCTGGAGTGGTTCTTCCCCAAGGCGCTGGAGACACTGATGGAAGAGCCGAAGGTATACGCGGCGGCCGACATGTTCATCGAGGCCGGCGACTGGTATGTCTGGCAGCTCGTCTCGGGAATCTTCCCCGCGAGCGATCCATCCGACATCGTGCGTTCCACCTGCCAAGCCGGCTACAAGGCCTGCTGGAGTGCCGAGGATGGATATCCCTCGCCTGATTATCTGGCGGCCGTCAACCGGAAGTTCAGGAACTTCGTGCAGGAGAAGATCATCGGTCAGCACATGGCGCCCGGCGAAGCGGCCGGCGTGCTCTCTGACTCGGCGGCAAAGAAGATGGGACTGCCGGCGGGCATCCCGGTGTCGGCGGTTATCATTGATGCCCACTCCGGCGTGCCCGGCGCTGGCGTGGCCGGCGCCGGTGAGATGGTGATGGTGATCGGCACCAGCTCCTGCCACATGATGAACCACACGAAGATGCAGCCGGTTCGCGGCGTGGCGGGAATCGTAAAGGGCGGGATCCTGCCCGGCTTCTATGGCTACGAGGGCGGACAGGCTTCAGTGGGCGATGCCTTCGCATGGGTGGCCAATAGCACGGGAATCTCCCACGACAAGCTCAACGAAGAGGGCCTGAAATTGCCGCCAGGGTCTGGCGGGGTGATCGCGCTAGACTTCCTCAACGGCTGCCGCTCGCCGCTGATGGACCCGAACATGAGCGGAGGCTTCCTGGGCATCACGCTAAACACCACGCCGGCGCAGATGTATCGCGCCATGATCGAGGCCACCGCGTTTGGGGCCAAGTGGTTCATCGAGACGCTGCGTGCCAAGAACATACCTATCCGCAGGTTCATAGCCTCCGGCGGCCTGCCGCCCAAGAGCCCCCTGCTGATGCAGATCTATGCCGACGTGATCAATGCGCCGATCTACATGGCCGAGAGCAACCAGTCGGTAGCACTGGGGGCGGCGATCCTCGGCGCGATCGCGGCCGGGCCGCAAAGAAGCGGACACCGCAACGTGGCGGCCGCAGTAAAGGCGATGGCGCGACAGCGAAAGGACCTGGTCTATCGCCCGAACCGCGCAAGAGCGAGGAAGTACGCCGAGTTGTATGCGATGTACCTCGACCTGGCGGCCGGCAAATGCGAACCGCGGAAGATCATGCACAAGCTGCGGGAGTACCAGGCTTAGGAGCGGGTTGAACAATCTTTATAGCGCGCCAGCGGGTGAAACCACCCGCCCCGCTTCAGCGGAACTGCGCTATCTCCCCTTCGTCGCTCCGTAGCTTGGTCGCTGTCTACTGTGCTGCCCGTCTACAGTCCTATCTATCCTGCAGCACATCCTGCAGGAAGCAGTTCTGCTGCAGTTCGTGCACCATCATCGATGCGTCGCCGTGGCCGGGCAGGAGTGTGGTCTCTTCCGGCAGGTCGGCCAGGCGTTTGAGGCTCTGGCGCATGGCCGCGAGGTCGGAATCCGGCAGGTCGGTTCTCCCGATCGATCCCTGGATGATCATGTCGCCGCTGACGAGGATACTGTGCTGGTAGAGGTGGAAGACCACGTGGCCGGCCGCGTGGCCGGGGGTGTGCATCACCCTCAACGGAATGCTGCCGATCTGAAGCTGCTGGCCTTCTTCCAGGAACCCATCCGGCTGACGGGGGGGAATGACAAATGGCAGCGGGAAGATCATGGGATACCGGCCGGTGATCTTGTCCAGGTCATCACGGTGAATCAGCAGCTTGGCATCCCTGAATCGCGATGTCACCACCGCATGGTCGGCGATGTGGTCAAAATGCCCGTGCGTAAGCCATAGCCCCACCAGGTCCCATCCGCGCTTCTCGCACTCATCCAGCAGCGGAGCGGTCGTGTCATTGGGAGCATCGAAAAGCACCGCCTGGCGCGCCTTGGTGTCGGCGATCAGCCAGCAATTGGTTTGCGCGATGCCGCCGCACGCCTTGATGACCTCTATGTCCGCCGCTTTTGCGCTTCCAGAGTCGCTCATTTTCTTCCCTTACTCACACCTATGCAGCGACATCATACTTTCCGCGGAGCAGATCCTCGATGAACTCCGCCAGGCCATCTTCCAGCGCCGGGCCTATCACCAGGTCGGCCGCCTTCTTGACCTCCTCATGCGCATTGCCCATCGCCACGCCAAGCCCGCTGTGGCGGATCATCTGCAGATCGTTCATGTCATCCCCGACGGCCACCACCTGCTCTGGCGCGATATGGTGTCGGCGGATCACGAAGCTGATCCCCTCCCACTTGCTCACGGCCGGGTCGAACACCTCCAGCACCTCGCAATTGGAGCCGGGCACCTTCAGGCGATGCATCATGGTGCGATTGCCGAACTTCGCATGCAGCGTTTCCAGGATCGCCTGGGCCTCTTCCGATTCGCAGCAGAGGCCAACGCGCAGTGTGTGCTCGTGCCTGTACTGGCCGAGGTTGGGAACGAAGTTGATGTTCATCTTCACTGCGTCCATCCACGACTTGGAGGCCGGCCGCAGCGGGATATTCTTGCTGATCAGGTAGTCCAGGCCGGCTTGGGTGGGATCCTGCAGGGCCAGTGCCGCATGCCCCATCGATTCCATGACCGCGCAGACCTCGGCGGCCACCTGTGGATGCATGGTCGTGCGATGCAGGGTCCTGTCGGAAGCGGTGTCGATCACTATCGCGCCGCCTACAAAGATGCATTCATCGCGCAAAGAAAGACGTTGGATGATACTACGGCTCTCAGTATAGCTGCGCCCGGTCGCCACGCAGATCCTGTAACCAGCGGCCGCCGCTTTCCCGATGGCGGCGACTGTTCGATCGCTCGCGGATCCGTCCGGCAGGAGGATGGTCCCGTCCAGATCCAGAGCCAGCATTCGATACTTCGAAGTTAAAACGCTCACCCCGCAGACACTAGGAGAAACGCCGCAAAGGTCAAGACTCACGCCGCTACGGCTCGTATCTGCGGACAATCAGCATGGAGGTGGCAACCTCAGCGGCAATCCTTTCACCGCGGAAGCCGAGCATGCCACCCTCCAGCCCCCACTTCTCTGCGACGCCGATCACCACCAGGTCATGGGAAGCCGCCTCACGCAGCACCGCATCAACCGGGGAGGCATCCTCCACGATCTTCACCGAGACGACCTCCGGGTCCAGTGTCTCACCGAACACCTTCTTGACTGCCTCCATGGTGGCGCCATTCTCCGCACCGTTTCCCGGCTCGACCACCTGTAGGACGGTCACGCGCGCGTTGGCGCTTGCGCCGATCCGGCCGGCCAGTTCCAGCGCCAATTGATCGTGTGTCGAGGCCGCCATGAAGGGAACCAGCACGCGCCGCACGCCGTGGAAGCCCCGATCCACGAAAACACCGACATGGCAGCGGGCATTGGAGAACACCCGGTTAACCGTTCCGCCGAGGATGCTCTGCTTGATCAGTGGCTTGTGGAAGCCCATCAGGATCATGTCCAGCGCCTGGTTGTTGGCCGTCTCGGCTATGTCAGTGCCGGGGTCACGGCTCACGAACGACAACGTCTCCAGCGGCATGCGCAGGCGGCTGGCCTCCTCCCGCAGGCGCTGCAACGGCTCGATCTCCTCGGGTTGCGGTTCCTCCAGGTGACTGCGGATGGTGTCATAGAAATGCTGCTGACGCAGGTACAAGCCAACGATGCGCCGCTCCTTGCTGCTGGCGGTGAGATGGTTGGCCAGTTCCGCCAGCGGGACGGCCGTGCGCGGCATCGACACCGGCAGGAGCACCGAGAATCCCGCATGCCGCGCCGCCTGCTGCTCGCGCCGCGAGCGGGGATAGATAAGCTGCAGGAGCGGCCCGGCAGATGCCGTGGTGACCAGCGCCATCACCACCATCATGGCATACACGCGGTCGGAGATGACTTGAAGCTCTCGCCCGACGTTGAGGATCACCAGTTCCATCAGGCCGTGCGTGTTCATCAGCACACCGACCCCCAGCGACTCCCGCACCGACAGTCGCCCCAGCTTGGCCGCCAGCGCCGCCCCGCCGACCTTGCCCACGCAGGCCACCGCCACGATCAGGCCCACATACTTCCAGAACTCGTACCCGCCGGAGAAATCGATGTACGTGTTGATGCCCGCATAGGCGAAAAACACCGGCAGGAGAAAGACAACAGTGAAGTCCTCGATCTTCTCGGCCAGCGTCGCCACGAAGTTGCTCCCCCGCGGCATGACAGCGCCCAGGACAAACGCCCCGAACAGGGCGTGGATCCCGATAAGCTCGGTGGCGATGGCGGACGCAAGGATGAGGAAGAAGATCAGGGCGATCACATGCGAACTGGGGCGGGTGTTTCGGTCATAGACGTTCTGCAGGCGACGCAGGAACGGCTTCACCACGGTGTACATGATGAAGATGAACACAAGGGTGAAGCCGGCCGTGCTAAGGCCCTGGGCGATGCCGGCGGCCTGCGCGTACGCGATGACGCCCGCCAGCAGGCACCAGGAGAGCACGTCGTTAACCGCGGCCGCGGCGATGCTGATCGACCCGATGCGCGAATGCTGCATGCCGGTATCCACCAGCACTCTTGCCAGCACCGGGAACGCCGTGACGGCGATGGCCGTTCCCATGAACAGCAGCGTGGCTGGCAGATTCTCCACGCCCTCGAAAAGCGTGCTGTTATCGGTGAGCCAGCGGGTGAGAATTACTGCGCAGGAGAAGGGGAACAGTATGCTCAGGATCCCGATCGTCAGCGCTGAGCGCCCCTGCGACACCAATAACTTCGGGTCCAGTTCCAGACCTATCAGGAACAGGAAGAAAACGATGCCCAGGTTACTCAAGCTGCCCAGGTATCCGACGCTTTCCGGCGGAAAAAGGAACTGATATCCCTCCGGCCAGAATAACCCCAATAGCGTCGGGCCAAGCATGATTCCCGCGGCCATCTCGCCGACGACCTGCGGCAGACCGATCCTCTTGAACAATGCGCCAACCACGCGACTGAGCGCGAGGATCGCCGCGAGCTGCATCAGGAGAATGGACAGATGACTCAAATGCACCGGTAAACGCGAACGATATCAAAGCCGGACTCACGCCGAAACAGACTCAGCGACATTTCCAGCCAGTTAACTGAAGCATAAATCGTTAACCGGTGCATCCTGCCTGACTCCGATCACCTGGGTGAGCCGATGCCGCGCTCGGCCGGGCCTGCGGGGCGGTGATCCAGCGCCTCATCAAGGAACATCCGCATCATGCGCCAGGAGCGGTGATCCGCGGTGCGATTGTACCCTACCGATCCCATGTCCCGGTGCTTGTCGGCCTCGGGGTTGGTGAATGAGTGCAGCGCACCGCCGAAGGAGACATACAGCCAGTCGACGCCGCCATCCCTCATCTCCTGCTCGAACGCCTGCTCCTCCTCATCGGAGATCATCTTGTCATCGGCGCCGTTGCAGATGAGGACCTTGGCCTTGATCTTCCCTGTCTCACCGACAACGTTCGCCAACCCACAATGAAAGCCCACTACGGCCTTCAGGTCCGCGCCGGCGCGCGCAAGATTCAGGGCAACGGTACCGCCCATGCAGTAGCCGATGGCGGCGATGCGCGATGGATCGCCCCGGCCACTCTGCTGAAGTGCCGCAAGGGCGGCCTCGGCGCGCTTCTTCAGCGTCTCGGGATTCGAGTATACGCTGCTCGCGAGCTTCTGGGCCTCGGCACGGTCGCTGGTGGTCTTTCCTTCGCCGTACATGTCCGCCACCATCGCCACATATCCAAGCTCGGCGAGCATCCGCGCCCGCGACTGGGCATACTCATTGGCGCCCCACCACTCTGGGAAGACCAGCACTCCCGGCGGCTTGCCGACCGCGCCGTCATTGTAGGCGATGTAACCCTGGTGCCGGGTGCCATCGATCTCGTATCCGACAGGTTCGAGCTTGATCTCAGCAAATGCCAGTGAGGCGATCGACGCGAACAGTGTGCAAAGTAGTGCACGCATGAGACTCTCCTTCCATCAGACACCCTGATGGTAGGCACAGCCTCAGATGAGCCGCACGGGAACACCGTTGTCGGCCAGGTACTGCTTCACCTGCTGGATGGTGTAATGGCCGAAGTGGAAGATGCTGGCCGCCAGGGCTGCATCGGCCTTGCCTTCCTTCAGGACATGGAGCATGTGCTCGGGCGAGCCCGCGCCGCCGGATGCCACCACGGGGATCCTTACCGCATCGCTGACGGCCGCGGTCATCTCCAGGTCATAGCCCGCCCTGGTACCGTCGGCGTTCATCACGTTCAGCACGATCTCGCCGGCGCCCAGTTCCTCGGCGCGCTTGATCCAGTCCATTAGCCGCACGCCGGTATTCACCCGGCCACCGTTGATGAACACTTCCCAATACTCGACACCGTTGCGCTTCACGCGGCTGGCGTCGACGCCCAGAACTGTGGCGCAGCGGCCAAACTTGCGCGATACCTCGGCGATCAGCTCCGGCCGCTTCACGGCGGCGGTGTTAAGGCTCACCTTTTCCGCGCCGGCCTGGATGATGGTGGTAGCGTCCTCAAGCGTGCGGATTCCCCCGCCCACAGTCAGGGGCATAAAGACGTACTCCATGACGCGATGGAGCAGGTCAACCATGATGGCACGCCCCTCATGGCTGGCGGTGATGTCGTAAAAGACCAGCTCGTCCGCCCCGTCGGCCTGGTAGCGCTTGGCCTGCTCCACCGGATCTCCTGCGTCAACGTGATCAAAGAACTTCACGCCCTTAACCACTCTTCCGGCGTCGACATCGAGACAGGGAATGATGCGCTTGGTCAGCATGGTGCGACATTATTGGGCTGATGCCCCGATCGGCAAGTGTTATCGGCGGAGCCTCTGTACATGCGGCCCTGCGCTCTGGCACGCATCTTGAACCAGACTGACATGTGTGCACGGCGAAAGGAGATTGCCATGAAACTGAAGAGTCTGGCTCTGGTACTGGCGGCCGCGGGGATGGCCGCCGGCTGCTCCAGCTATTACCAGGTGCGCGACCCGCAATCGGGTAACGTGTATTACACCAGGGCGGTCAACGAACGCGTGGGCGGCGCGGTCAGCTTTGAAGATGAACTGACCGGCCGGGATGTCACGCTGCAGCAGTCGGAGGTGGTGAAGATCGATCGCGACAGCTACAGGAGCAGGACCGCCCGTCTCTCCAGCGATCGCGATGTCTCGATCAGGGTAAAGGACGTCGAGGCTCGCCCGGCCGGCGCGCGAAATGTGCCCAACCCAGATCGACAGATCGAGATACGCACGCGTGACCTGGATGACGATGACGACATCAGGATAGAGGTCGAACCGTAACGTCGGTCAAAGATCAGCGCAAACAAGAAAGGGATCCGGCCAAACGCGGATCCCTTGTGCATTGGTTGAGGGTGGCTGACGGGGCTCGAACCCGCGACTCCAAGGACCACAACCTTGTGCTCTGCCAACTGAGCTACAGCCACCGTGGAGAAGCGTTATTCTCAGGTTATTGGCCACTTGTGTCAATGGGCCAGCCCGCGACTGATGGAACCAGCGATGAATACGGATGCACACGGATTGCTTACCTGTTCTCCTGTTTTTGCGACGCCGGGAGATGAGAGGATACCTGCACCGAGAACACTCAAGAGATACATCTCTATACAGAGCCATCCAGGTGCATCCGTGGTTCCGTAGAATCTCGCTTAAGTAAGCTCGGCCGCGCCAGGTTCAGCTGCGGTTTGAGCAGTATCAGGCCCGTGATCCGATCGGTGTCCGCACTTTGACGCATTGCCTCATCCTGCTATGATGCCTGCCCTGCGATACGCCACCGTCAAGGCGGCGTGCGCGAGATTCGGAGAGGTGTCCGAGTGGCCGAAGGAGCAGCACTGGAAATGCTGTGTGGGGCTTAAACCTCACCGAGGGTTCGAATCCCTCCCTCTCCGCTTTACCCCACAGGCACGATGGCAAAAAGCACGCAGGCGCGAAGGATGTAGGACCGTTGCGTCTTGGTGACACCTCCAATATCCCTCGGCAGCCCTGTGGTTAACTAGCTCTGGAACCCATCGCTGGCCGGGAGCTTTAGGTTCAGCTTGTCTTCCATCTCACGGATCAGGTCCAGGCTGATGCAGTGGCGGCCGCCTTCAAAGTCGTTTTCCAGCCAGGTGTCCACAATGTCGATCAGTTCGAAGATGCCGGTGATCTTTCCGCCCAGGCACAGGACGTTTGAATCGTTGTGCCGGCGGGTCATCTTGGCCATGTAGGTACTGGTACACAGAGCCGCGCGGATCCCCCTGATCTTGTTGGCGGCGATGGAGACGCCGATGCCGGTTGAGCAGATCAGGATCCCGCGTTCATACTCGCCGCGTGCCACCGCACCGGCCACCTTCATCACATAGTGCGGATAGCGGACGATTTCTTCCGAGTCGGCGCCGACATTGGTCACCTCGATTCCCCTGGAGGCGAGGTGCTTGACCAGTTCCACCTTGGCCTGATAGCCGCCGTGATCGTTACCGATGATGATTTTCCTGACCATCCGCTACACCTTCATGCCTTGTACTGGCAAGTCAATCTACTGGCGCATTTCGACGATGAAGCATAGCGACAATTCCCCTTCGCGACCTGAAGCGTTCGCTGCGCCAGGTCGCTGATCTTCAGCGTGGGCATGCCCAGCAGGTCCGTGCGGATGGTATCGTTAAGCGGCGCCGTCCAGTGCGGCGGGATCTTGTTTGCTCCCAGGGCACAGCCCATGATCGAGCCGGCCGTCGCGCCATTGCAGTCAGTATCGCGCCCGGCCATCACGCTGATACCCAGCGTCTTGCTGAAGTCTGCCTCTCCCTTGAGAATCGCCATGGTCACGATCGCCGCGTTGATCAGCCCGTGGTTCATCGGCGCCGTCGCCGGGGCGAAGTAACCACGGTCGTAACGCTCATATATCGCCTTGTTGACCTCCTCCCAGTCGCCATGCTCGTGGCAAGCCTCACGAACAAAGGTGATCATCTCGGCAAAGCGCGATCTCGGTGGCACGTAGGTCTGGGCCGTGTCAATCGCGCGGATCGGATCGCCATGGGCGATCGCATCCGCCATCGCCACTGCGAAGAACATGCCTGAGTAGATGCCGTTGCGCGTTTGCGAGCAGATCGCATCGCGGTACGCCATCCTCGCCGCCAGGGCAGGATTGGCGGGCGACGCCCAGCCGTACGGGTCGCAACGAATCTGCGATCCGAGCGACTGGCGGCTGTTGTTGCCGAAAATCGCGGTCAGCGGCACCGGGACACCCAACTCGTATTTGCGCACCATGTTCAGGCCGGCTGACCATAGCACCCCATGCGGCGTGTGATAGTGGATCGTCTCTATCGCCTGCTCGCAGGTGAAGTCGATACCGTGCTTCTCCAGCGTGATCAGTCCCTCGATGGCGTAGTGAATGTCATCATCCGGGGCAACCGCGTTG